>NZ_JAANNX010000169.1:0-1770 GCF_013363615.1 Streptomyces sp. CAI-85
GCGCGTGGACCTGTTCGAGTACCAGGCGAGGGACCTCTTCGCCAAGCACGATGTACCGGTGCTGGCCGGTGAAGTCATCGACACGCCTGAGGCGGCCCGCGCAGCCACCGAGCGCCTCGGTGGCAAGTCCGTCGTCAAGGCCCAGGTGAAGGTCGGCGGCCGCGGCAAGGCCGGTGGCGTGAAGCTCGCCGCCACCCCGGACGAGGCCGTCGCCCGCGCGACGGACATCCTCGGCATGGACATCAAGGGCCACACGGTCCACAAGGTGATGATCGCCGAGACGGCCCCGGAGATCCTGGAGGAGTACTACGTCTCCTTCCTCCTGGACCGTGCCAACCGCACCTTCCTCTCCATCGCGTCCGTCGAGGGCGGCATGGAGATCGAGGAGGTGGCGGCCACCCGTCCGGAGGCCGTCGCCAAGACGCCGATCGACGCCAACGAGGGTGTGACCCCCGAGAAGGCACGCGAGATCGTCGAGGCCGCGAACTTCCCGGCCGAGGTCGCCGACAAGGTGGCGAACGTCCTGGTCACCCTGTGGAAGACCTTCATCGCCGAGGACGCGCTCCTCGTCGAGGTCAACCCGCTGGCCAAGGTCGCCTCCGGTGACGTCATCGCCCTCGACGGCAAGGTGTCCCTGGACGAGAACGCCGAGTTCCGCCAGCCGGAGCACGAGGCCCTCCAGGACAAGGAGTCGGCCAACCCGCTCGAGGCCGCCGCCAAGGCGAAGAACCTCAACTACGTCAAGCTCGACGGCGAGGTCGGCATCATCGGCAACGGCGCGGGTCTCGTCATGAGCACCCTGGACGTCGTCGCGTACGCCGGTGAGGCGCACGGTGGCGTCAAGCCCGCCAACTTCCTCGACATCGGTGGCGGCGCCTCCGCCGCCGTCATGGCGAACGGCCTGGAGATCATCCTGGGCGACCCGGACGTCAAGTCCGTCTTCGTCAACGTCTTCGGTGGCATCACCGCCTGTGACGAGGTCGCCAACGGCATCGTCCAGGCGCTCCAGCTCCTGGCGGACCGGGGCGAGGAAGTCACCAAGCCGCTGGTCGTCCGGCTGGACGGCAACAACGCCGAGCTGGGTCGCAAGATCCTCTCCGACGCCAACCACCCGCTCGTGCAGCGCGTGGACACCATGGACGGCGCGGCCGACAAGGCCGCCGAGCTCGCGGCTGCGAAGTAAGGAAGAGGGACTCAGACAGCCATGGCTATCTTCCTCAACAAGGACAGCAAGGTCATCGTCCAGGGCATGACCGGTGCCACGGGCATGAAGCACACCAAGCTCATGCTGGCCGACGGCACGAACATCGTCGGTGGCGTGAACCCCCGTAAGGCGGGCACGTCCGTCGACTTCGACGGCACCGAGATCCCGGTCTTCGGCACGGTCGCCGAGGCGATGGAGAAGACGGGCGCCAACGTGTCCGTGCTCTTCGTGCCGCCGGCCTTCGCCAAGGCCGCCGTGGTCGAGGCGATCGACGCGGAGATCCCCCTCGCGGTCGTCATCACCGAGGGCATCGCCGTCCACGACTCGGCCGCGTTCTACGCGTACGCCGTCTCGCAGGGTGGCAAGACCCGGATCATCGGCCCGAACTGCCCGGGTCTGATCACCCCCGGCCAGTCGAACGCCGGCATCATCCCGGGCGACATCACCAAGCCGGGCCGTATCGGCCTGGTCTCGAAGTCCGGCACGCTGACGTACCAGATGATGTACGAGCTGCGTGACATCGGCTTCTCGTCCGCCGTCGGCATCGGTGGCGACCCGGTCATCGG
>NZ_JAANNX010000072.1:0-24116 GCF_013363615.1 Streptomyces sp. CAI-85
TCGGCGCCGTCATCGACGAGCGGTCCTTCGCCAAGAACAAGGCCGCCATCGACCGAGCCGAGGCCGACCCGACGTGCACGATCGTCGCGGGCGGCAGCTACGACGACTCGGTCGGCTGGTTCGTCCGTCCGACGGTCGTCGAGTGCACCGACCCGGAGAACGAGGTGTTCACCACCGAGTACTTCGGCCCGATCCTCGCCGTGCACGTCTACGAGGACGACGCCTACGACGCGATGCTGACCCAGATGGAGTCGGTGTCCGACTACGCCCTGACGGGCTCGGTCATCTCCAACGACCGCGCCGCGACCGCGTACACGATGGAGAAGCTGCGCTACGCGGCCGGCAACTTCTACATCAATGACAAGTCCACCGGTGCCGTCGTCGGCCAGCAGCCCTTCG
Organism: Streptomyces sp. CAI-85; assembly: GCF_013363615.1. NCBI lineage: Bacteria > Bacillati > Actinomycetota > Actinomycetes > Kitasatosporales > Streptomycetaceae > Streptomyces > Streptomyces sp. CAI-85. The sequence continues at coordinate 400 of NZ_JAANNX010000072.1, forward strand.
GCGGCGGCCGCGCCTCCGGCACCGACGACAAGGCCGGCGCCCCGCAGAACCTGCTGCGCTGGACGCTGACCCGCGCCATCAAGGAGACGCTGGTCGCCCCGACCGACTACACGTACCCCCACATGGGCTGACACCCCCGCGGTACCCCCCGTCCTCCCCCCCTGGGAGCAGGGCCGGGCCCCCTCACGGGCCCGGCCCTTTCCCATGCCCGTTTCCCCCGCCCGTCTCAGATAGTAGGAAGTCCGAGTAACTGTGGAGACAGGCGCGTGCTCCTCCCTTAGTTTTGTAGGAGCCGAACGTCTCGCTCGATCAAGCGAATGGCGGTCGAGAGCCGGCCCGTGCAGGCAACCCCTGCGGCCGTGCTCCCCGCCCACCGGCGTCTCGCAATCCCATTTCCGCACTCCCTGGTCTTCGAAGGAGTCGATTTCCCATGGCCGAGACGACCGTCCGCCGCCGAGTCCGCCACACCTCCCGCACGAGCGAGTCCGACCGCAAGAACGCCGCCGCCGCGCTCCAGCGCGCCCTCGACCGCCGCGACAACGGCGGCGAGACCGGCCACCTGTAGGCCGCCCGCCTCGGAGTCCCGCCTCCTCGTCCGTATGGCGGACAGTCCGTGTCATCACCTGGGACGAGGAGTAGGGTTCCCGCATGTCTCGCAGCATCAATCTCGCAGTGATTCCCGGTGACGGCATCGGCCAGGAGGTCGTGGCCGAAGGTCTGAAGGTCCTCTCCGCCGTCCTTCCGCAGGATGTGAAGCTGGAGACCGAGCAGTACGACTTCGGCGCCAAGCGCTACCACGACACCGGTGAGACCCTCACCGACGCCGACCTCGACGCGCTGAAGCGGCACGACGCGATCCTGCTGGGCGCCATCGGCGACCCGTCGGTCCCCTCCGGCGTCCTGGAGCGCGGCTTCCTGCTCAAGCTCCGCTTCGCCTTCGACCACCACGTCAACCTGCGCCCCTCGAAGCTCCTTCCGGGGGTCGCCACCCCGCTGGCCGGCGAGCCGAGCATCGACTTCGTCGTGGTCCGCGAGGGCACCGAGGGCCCCTACACGGGCAACGGCGGCACCATCCGCAAGGGCACCGAGCACGAGGTCGCCACCGAGGTCTCCGTGAACACGGCCTTCGGTGTCGAGCGCGTCGTCCGTGACGCCTTCGCCCGCGCCCAGGCCCGCCCGCGCAAGAAGCTCACGCTCGTCCACAAGAACAACGTGCTGACCTTCGCCGGACACCTGTGGACGAACGTCTTCAACAAGGTGGCCGAGGAGTTCCCCGAGGTCACCACCGACTACATCCATGTCGACGCGGCGACGATCTACCTCGTCACCGACCCCGCCCGCTTCGACGTGATCGTCACCGACAACCTCTTCGGCGACATCATCACCGACCTCGCCGCGGCCGTCTCCGGCGGCATCGGCGTCGCCGCGAGCGGCAACATCAACCCCTCCGGCGCGTTCCCGTCGATGTTCGAGCCCGTGCACGGCTCCGCGCCCGACATCGCCGGCCAGGGCAAGGCCGACCCCAGCGCCACGGTCCTGTCCGTCGCCCTCCTCCTGCGCCATCTGGGCTACGACGCCGAGGCCGCGCGGATCGAGGAGGCCGTCTCCGCCGACCTCGCGGAGCGCACCGGCAAGCCCGCCCGCAGCACGTCCGAGATCGGCGACGCGCTCGCCGTACGAGTAGCCGGCTGATCCGCGCCGCTCGCACACACCTCGAAGCCGCCGGGTCGCATCCGCACCCGGCGGCTTTCCCCTGTCCCCCGCCGGGTGCCACCATCATCCCCTGGGTCGCATTCACGCCGTTTTCTTCCACGGTTCCCGCTTGCGATAATCGAACGCGGAGCCGCGGAGTGAGGGAATGCTCGGACGTCCTGGCACAGGCCACCGGCCGGGTGGACGTGAGCGCGGCCCGTCACTACAACCGGTGAAGGACAACCACTCATGACGACGCCCACGATCGAGCTCAAGCCCTCCGCCAGCCCCCTCGCCACCGCCGAGCGGGACGCGATCCTGGCGAACCCCGGGTTCGGCCGCCACTTCACCGACCACATGGTGACGATCAAGTGGACCGAGGGCCGCGGCTGGCACGACGGCCAGCTCGTCCCGTACGCGCCGATCCCGCTGGACCCGGCCACCACCGTCCTGCACTACGCCCAGGAGATCTTCGAGGGCCTGAAGGCGTACCGCCGCCCCGACGGCTCGGTCGCCACCTTCCGCCCGGACCGCAACGCGAAGCGCTTCCAGGCGTCCGCCCGCCGGCTCGCCATGCCCGAGCTGCCGGTCGAGACGTTCATCGCGGCCTGTGACGCGCTCGTCGCCCAGGACAAGGACTGGGTGCCGGCGCACGGCGGCGAGGAGTCCCTCTACCTGCGCCCCTTCATGATCGCGACCGAGGTCGGGCTCGGCGTGAAGCCGGCCAACGAGTACCTCTTCCTGGTGATCGCCTCCCCGGCCGGCGCCTACTTCCCCGGCGGCGTCAAGCCGGTCTCCATCTGGGTCTCCGAGGACCACGTCCGCGCCGTCCCCGGCGGCATGGGCGACGCCAAGACCGGCGGCAACTACGCGGCCTCCCTCCTCGCCCAGGCCGAGGCCGCCGAGCAGGGCTGCGCCCAGGTCTGCTACCTCGACGCGGTCGAGCGCACCTGGGTCGAGGAACTCGGCGGCATGAACCTGTACTTCGTGTACGGCAACAAGATCATCACCCCGTCGCTGACCGGCTCCATCCTGGAGGGCGTCACCCGCGACAGCCTCCTCACCGTCGCCCGCGACCTGGGCTACGAGGCCGAGGAGGGCCGGATCTCCGTCGACCAGTGGCAGCGCGACTCCGCCGACGGCTCCCTCACCGAGGTCTTCGCCTGCGGCACCGCCGCCGTGATCACCCCGGTCGGCACGGTCAAGCGCACCGGCGCCGAGTGGCAGCAGTCCGGCGGCGAGCCCGGCGAGGTCACGCTGCGGCTGCGCCAGGCCCTGCTGGACATCCAGCGCGGCACGGCCGCCGACACCCACGGCTGGATGCACCCGCTCGGCTGACCCGGAGCGTCGGCGCCGGGACCCCGCTCACACCGGGGCGCTCTCCTGGGAGGCGCCCCGGTCGGCCGTCCCCGGCTCGCCCTCCGCCACGGCCGGCGCCGGTCCCCGGCTCGGCGCGAGGTACAGCAGACCGCCGACCGTGCCCGACAGCAGGAAGCTGCAGTCCACCCCGCCGGTCAGGGACAGCAGCGGACCCTCGTAGGACGGCAGGGAGACGGCGGCCAGGCCGACCGCGGCGCCCAGCGCCCAGGAGACGGTCGCGCGGACGTTCCAGCCGGACCGGTACCAGTAGATCCCGCCCCGGGAGCGGCGGTTGAAGACCTGGAGGGCGTCGGCGTCGTAGACCCCGCGGCAGCGGACGAAGCCGATCAGGGTGATCACCGCCCACGGGGTGCCGATCGCCGTCAGCAGCAGCACGAACGACGTCATGGCGGACTGCGCGTCCGAGGCGTAGTGCCCCACGAACACACAGGCCGTGGCGACGACGGCGACCGCGTACGTGGCCCGCGCCCGGGAGGCGCGCGGCAGGATCGCGTCCAGGTCCAGGCCCATGGAGTACAGCATCAGACCGGCGTTGCCGACCGAGCCCGCGGAGGCCGCCAGCAGCAGCGGCACCAGGTACCAGCCGGGCGCGGCGTCCACCAGCGGGCCCGCGTAGTCCGTCGCCGCCCGGGCCGCGTACGCCGTGAAGGTGCCGAAGAGCTGCGGCACGAGCAGTCCGGCGGTCAGGCCCAGCCAGGTGGCGTGCAGGACCCGGCGCGAGGAGTACCGGGCAGGGGAGATGTAGCGGGTGTAGTCGCCCAGCAGGGTGATGAAGGCGACCGGCCCGGACAGTCCCGCGGCCACCGTCGCCAGCAGCCAGGTCGGCCAGAACCCGTCGAGCAGATATCCGCCCGCCTCCGGCAGCGCCCCGGTCGTGAAGTGCGGGGCGTACGCGACCACGCCGACGACCAGCAGCGCCATCATGCCGACGGCCAGCACCCGGGACATGGCGAGCAGCACCCGGTAGCCGTACACCGCGCCCGCCACCGTCGCCGCCGCGAGCAGCCCGTAGACGATCCCGTACGCCGCTCCGCTCGCCTCCAGTCCGAAGAGCCGGCCGAGCACGCTCACCATCACGTCCCCGCCGATCCACACGGTCAGGGCGGTGTAGCCGAGGGCGAGCAGCAGGCCCACCACCGAGCCGACCAGCCGTCCGCGCACCCCGAACTGGGCGCCGGAGGAGGTGGAGAGGTTGGTCGCGGTGCGCAGCGAGACCAGGGCGAGCGGGGCGGTGAACAGCGTGCCGACGAGCGTGCCCACCACGACCGAGGAGACCGACGCCCACCAGCCGAGCCCGAAGGACGGCGGCAGCCAGCCGAAGATGATCACGCCGAGGCAGAGGTTGGAGCCGAGCAGGATCGAGACGAGGTCCCTGGGCCCGCTGGTCCGTTCCCCTTCCGGGATGGTGTCGACCCCGTGCTGTTCGATCGGCATGGCTGGTCTCCTTCGACGGCCGCCTGACAGAATGTTTGAGCGGCGTTCAATGTGACGCAGTCGAAGTTGGTCCGTCAACGTTTCGGTTGCATGAATCTCGCGTTTAGAGTGATGCTCTAAGTCCAGGGAACGCAAGGAGGTGCCACGACGTGAGACTGACCCCCACCGAACGCGACCGGCTGCTGCTCTTCGGCGCCGCCGAGCTGGCCCGCGCCCGCCGCGCCCGGGGCCTGCGGCTGAACGTGCCGGAGGCCACCGCCCTCATCGCCGACACCGTCTGCGAGGCCGCCCGCGACGGCGCCCGGCTCGCGGAGGCGATCGAGCGCGCCCGCTCGGTCCTCGGGCCGGACGACGTCCTGCCCGGTGTCGCGGACGTCGTCACCGAGGTCCATGTCGAGGCCGTCTTCGACGACGGCTCCCGGCTCGCGGTCGTCTCCGCCCCGATCGCGGGCGGCCTGGGCGACCGGGCGCCGGGCGCGCTGCTGCCGCGGGCCGAGGACTCGCCCGAGGACGCCGGGTTCGGTGAGCCGGAGCCCGCTGTCCGGGTGACCGTCACCAACACCGCCGCCGTGCCCGTCTCCGTCACCTCCCACTTCCACTTCTTCGAGGCCAACCCCCGCCTGGACTTCGACCGCCCGGCCGCCTACGGGATGCGGCTCGCCGTGCCCGCCGGGTCGTCGGTGCGGTTCGGGCCGGGGGAGTCGCTGGAGATCGGCCTGCTGCCGATCGGCGGCGCCCGGGTCGCCGTCGGCTTCGCCGGACTCGTCGACGGACCGCTGGACGCGCCCGGCGCCCGCGCGGAGGCACTGCGCCGCGCGGCCGCGTGCGGCTATCTCGGCGTACCGGACAGCCCGGAGCAGGAGAGCCCTGAGCGGGAGATCCCTGAGCAGGAGGCCGACCGATGAGCCGTCCCGGAGGGCACCCCGCCGAGGCCCGCCGTCTCACCCCGCACGAGTACGCCGCCACCCACGGCCCGCGGGCCGGCGACCGGATCCGCCTCGGCGACTCGGGCCTGGTGATCCGCGTGGAGTCCGACTCCCAGCGGCCCGGCGACGAGTTCCTCGCCGGGTTCGGCAAGACCGCCCGCGACGGACTGCACCTCAAGGCCGCCGCGGTCCGCGACACCTGTGACGTCGTGATCAGCAATGTCGTCGTGATCGACGCCGTGCTGGGCGTGCGGAAGGTGTCCATCGGCATCCGCGAGGGGCGGATCCACGCCATCGGCCGGGCCGGCAACCCCGACACCCTCGACGGTGTCGACGTCGTCGTGGGCACCGGTACGTCCATTGTGTCCGGCGAGGGGCTGATCGCCACCGCCGGGGCCGTCGACACCCATGTGCATCTGCTGTCCCCGCGGATCATGGAGGCGTCCCTCGCCTCCGGGGTGACCACGGTCATCGGGCAGGAGTTCGGCCCGGTGTGGGGCGTCGGCGTCAACTCGCCCTGGGCGCTGCGGCACGCGTTCAACGCCTTCGACGCCTGGCCCGTCAACATCGGCTTCCTGGCCCGGGGTTCGTCCTCCGACCCGGCCCCGCTCGTGGAGGCGCTCGCCGAGGGCGGCGCGTCCGGGTTCAAGGTGCACGAGGACATGGGCGCCCACACCCGCGCCCTGGACACCGCCCTGCGGGTCGCCGAGGAGCACGACGTCCAAGTGGCCCTGCACAGCGACGGGTTGAACGAGTGCCTGTCGGTCGAGGACACCTTGCGGGTGCTGGAGGGGCGGACCATCCACGCCTTCCACATCGAGGGCTGCGGCGGCGGCCACGTGCCCAACGTGCTGAAGATGGCCGGGGTCCCGAACGTCATCGGCTCCTCCACCAACCCCACCCTGCCCTTCGGCCGGGACGCCGTCGCCGAGCACTACGGCATGATCGTCTCCGTCCACGACCTCAAGACCGATCTGCCCGGCGACGCCGCCATGGCCCGCGATCGCATCCGCGCCGGCACCATGGGCGCCGAGGACGTCCTGCACGACCTGGGCGCCATCGGCATCACCTCCTCCGACGCCCAGGGCATGGGCCGCGCGGGCGAGACCGTCCGCCGCACCTTCGCCATGGCCGGGAAGATGAAGGCCGAGTTCGGCGCGCCCGAGGACCATGACAACGAACGCGTCCTGCGGTACATCGCGAAACTCACCGTCAACCCCGCGATCGCGCACGGGCTTTCGCACGAGATCGGGTCGATCGAGACCGGCAAGCTCGCCGACATCGTGCTGTGGCGTCCCGAATACTTCGGCGCCAAACCGCAGTTGGTGCTCAAGTCCGGCTTCCCGGCCTACGGCGTGGTCGGCGACCCCAACGCGGCCACCGACACCTGCGAACCCCTCGTCCTGGGGCCGCAGTTCGGGTCCTACGGCGCCACCCCCGCCGATCTCTCCGTGGCGTTCGTGTCCCGGGCCGCGCTCGACCAGGGCGATGACCGGATGCCGACCCGCCGCCGCAGGGTCGCCGTGCGCGGCACCCGCGGGATCGGACCGGCCGACCTGCGCCTCAACTCCCGTACCGGAGCGGTCGACGTGGACGGACGCAGCGGGCTCGTCACCCTCGACGGGGAACCCCTGCGCTCCGCACCGGCCGACTCCGTCTCCCTCAACCGCCTGTACTTCCTCTGACGCCGCCAAGGACACCGGACATGACGCCTGACACGAGCCCGCAGACGACACCCGCCGCGGCCACCCCCGCCGCCGCCGGTTTCCGCATGCCCGCCGAGTGGACCCCGCACGCCCGCACCTGGATGGCCTGGCCCGGCCCCAACCCCACCTTCGACGACCGGGACGACCTCATCGCCGCCCGGATGGCCTGGGCCTCCGTGGCCCGTGCCGTCCTGCGCTTCGAGCCGGTGACGGTGGTGTGCGGGCCCGGCCGGTCGGCGGAGGCGCAGAGCATGCTCGGACCGGGCGTCGACACCGTCGAACGCGACCTGGACGACGCCTGGATGCGCGACATCGGGCCCACCTTCCTCACGAACGGCCGTGAACTGGCCGCCGTCGACTGGACGTTCAACGGCTGGGGCGCCCAGGAGTGGGCCCGCTGGGAGCACGACGCGAAGATCGCCGCGCATGTCGCCGATCTCGCCGGGGCCCGGACGTACGCCTCGAAGCTGGTGAACGAGGGCGGCGCGATCCATGTCGACGGCGAGGGCACGGTCCTGCTGACCGAGACGGTCCAGCTCGGTCCCGAGCGCAACCCCGGCTGGACGCGCGCGGAGGTCGAGGCCGAGATCCACGCCATGCTCGGCACCCGCAAGGCGATCTGGCTGCCCCGTGGCCTCACCGGCGACTACCCCCCGTACGGGTTCGGCACCCTCGGCCATGTCGACATCGTCGCCGCGTTCGCCCGCCCCGGTGTCGTCGTCGCCCACTCCCAGCCCGACCCCGCCCACCCCGACCACGAGGTGAGCCGCGAGGTCATCGGCCTGCTGAAGGCGCAGACCGACGCCCGCGGCCGCCGTCTGGAGGTCGTGGAGGTCCCGGCCCCCACCGTCCTGGAGGCCGACGGGCACTGGGCCGACTACTCCTACATCAACCACTACCTGTGCAACGGCGGAGTCGTGCTCTGCGGCTTCGACGACCCCCGGGACGAGACCGCCGCGGGCATCTTCCGCCGGCTGTTCCCCGAGCGGACGGTGACCCTGGTCGACGCCCGTACGATCTTCTCCGGCGGTGGTGGCATCCACTGCATCACCCAGCAGCAGCCGAGGATCTAGAGGGATCCGGACGATCGAGGAGTACAGCGGATGGCCGGTGCGCGCCGGAACGCCCCGCCGCGTGAGGAGGTCCTCGCCGCCGCCATGGCGATGATCGCCGAACGCGGTCTGGAGAAGCTGACGATGGCGGCGCTCGGCCGCGAGGTCGGCATGAGCAGCGGCCATCTCCTCTACTACTTCCACTCGAAGGACGAACTCCTGCTCCAGGCCCTGGAGTGGAGCGAGGGCCGCCTGGGCGCCGAGCGCTCCCGGCTGCTCACCCGCGGGGGCTCCGCCCGCGAACGGCTCGACGCCTACGTCGGCCTGTACGTCCCCGACGGCCACCGCGACCCGCACTGGACGCTCTGGCTGGAGGTCTGGACCCGTTCGCGGAACGCCGACGACACCGCCCGCGACCGGCAGGCCGCCATCGAGGGCGCCTGGCACCGCGACCTGGTCGCCCTGCTCGCCGAGGGCATCTCGCGCGGCGAGTTCCGCCCCGTCGACGCCGACCGCTTCGCCACCCGGCTGCGCGCCCTGCTCGACGGCCTCTCCATCCATGTGGCGATCGGCCTGCGCGGCACCGGACGGGAACAGGCGCTCACTCACGTCCGGGAGTTTCTCGATACCGCACTGCTCGCATCCTGAGACACTCCGTGAGCACCCGGGCGGCCTGTGCCAGACTTCCCCCGTGCTCTCGTTCGCCACGATTATTGGCAGCAGGCGCGCCGGTCCGCAGTGACCACCACGTACGACCAGGTACGGGTGGCCACCGTCGTCCTCGACCCGCGCGCAGACCTCTCGCACCCGCGAGGGGTTTTTCGCTTTTCTGGCCCATCCGCAGCCGGGAGCGAGCGCACGAGGGACCATGGGGACGGTGGAGCCGGTCATTCCGGTAAGACCGAAGATCCACAACAGGAGCCTTGAGACCATGACCGAGACGGCAACCAGCGAACTCGACGACTCGTTCCACGTCTTCGACACCACCCTGCGCGACGGCGCCCAGCGGGAGGGCATCAACCTCACCGTCGCCGACAAGCTCGCGATCGCACGGCACCTGGACGACTTCGGCGTCGGCTTCATCGAGGGCGGCTGGCCCGGCGCCAACCCGCGGGACACCGAGTTCTTCGCCCGCGCCCGGCAGGAGATCGACTTCAAGCACGCCAAGCTGGTGGCCTTCGGCGCCACCCGCAGGCCCGGTGCGAAGGCGTCCGAGGATCCTCAGGTCAAGGCGCTCCTGGAGTCCGGCGCGCCGGTCGTCACCCTGGTCGCCAAGTCCCACGACCGCCATGTGGAACTCGCCCTGCGCACCACCCTGGACGAGAACCTGGAGATGGTCCGGGACACCGTCTCCCATCTGCGCGCGCAGGGCCGCCGGGTGTTCGTCGACTGCGAGCACTTCTTCGACGGCTACCGCGCCAACCCCGAGTACGCCAAGGCCGTGGTGCGCACCGCGTCCGAGGCCGGCGCGGACGTCGTCATCCTGTGCGACACCAACGGCGGCATGCTCCCCGCCCAGGTGCAGGCGGTCGTCTCCACGGTCCTCGCCGACACCGGCGCCCGGCTCGGCATCCACGCCCAGGACGACACCGGCTGCGCGGTCGCCAACACCCTCGCCGCGGTGGACGCGGGCGCGACCCACGTCCAGTGCACGGCGAACGGCTACGGCGAGCGCGTCGGCAACGCCAACCTCTTCCCGGTCGTCGCCGCCCTGGAGCTGAAGTACGGCAAGCAGGTGCTGCCCGAGGGCCGGCTGCGCGAGATGACCCGGATCTCGCACGCGATCGCCGAGGTCGTCAACCTCACGCCCTCCACCCACCAGCCCTATGTGGGTGTCTCCGCCTTCGCCCACAAGGCCGGTCTGCACGCCTCCGCCATCAAGGTCGACCCGGACCTCTACCAGCACATCGACCCCGAGCAGGTCGGCAACACCATGCGGATGCTGGTCTCCGACATGGCGGGCCGCGCCTCGGTCGAGCTGAAGGGCAAGGAACTCGGTGTCGACCTCGGCGGCGACCGCGAACTCGTCGGCCGGGTCGTGGAGCGCGTCAAGGAACGCGAACTCAAGGGCTATACGTACGAAGCGGCCGACGCCTCCTTCGAACTGCTGCTGCGCGCCGAGGTCGAGGGCCGTCCGCTGAAGTACTTCGACGTCGAGTCCTGGCGGGCCATCGTCGAGGACCGCCCCGACGGCACCCACGCCAACGAGGCGACGGTGAAGCTGTGGGCCAAGGGCGAGCGGATCGTCGCCACGGCGGAGGGCAACGGCCCGGTCAACGCCCTCGACCGGGCGCTGCGCGTCGCCCTGGAGAAGATCTACCCGCAGCTCGCCAAGCTCGAGCTGGTGGACTACAAGGTCCGCATCCTCGAAGGCGTCCACGGCACCCAGTCCACCACCCGCGTCCTGATCTCCACGACGGACGGGGCGGGGGAGTGGTCGACGGTCGGCGTCGCCGAGAACGTCATCGCCGCGTCCTGGCAGGCCCTGGAGGACGCGTACACCTACGGTCTGCTGCGGGCGGGCGTCACCCCGGCCGAGTAGGCACCCCTCAGGGGGCCCGCCACACGTTGTCGAAGGCGGCGTCCTCGATCCGGCGCCGCTGGCGCACCGCCTCCAGCTCGGTCAGCGCGCCGTTCACCGCGGCCAGGACGGCCTCGGTGTCGTCGGCGAGTCCCTCGGGCTCGCCGGCCGTCTCCTCGGGGATGCCGAGGGCGGCCGCGAGCCCGACGAGGACGGGCTCCCGGGCCGTCCAGCGGTCGGCCGCCTGCCGCCGCTCCTCCGCCTCCGCCGACGGTTGCACGGACGCGGAGGTGTCCGCCCGGCCCCGCGCCAGCCAGGAGCGGCGGGGCCGCCCGGACCGCTCCTCGGCCTCCAGGCCGGCGGCGTACGCGGCGGCCAGTCCGTCGCCCCGGCGCCACAGCCAGTCCTCGACGGACTCGTACGGCTCCTGCCGGACGAGCGCCGCACCGGCCTCCTCCAGCGAACCGTCGCCGACGGCGGCGCCCGGCACCGGCACGACACGGTCGCCGTCCAGCGAGGCGGCCCCGGCGGCCAGCAGGTCGACCAGCTCGGCCCCCGCCAGCGCGAGCGACAGGTCCCCGCGCTCGACGGGCCGGCCGGACGGCACGTCCAGGGAGACGAACAACAGGTCACGTGCTGTGGTCATGGCGCACTCCCGATCGTTTTCCCCCATGGTGCACCAGGCACGGGTCCGGGTCGTCCGAACGGGACATCTTGACGTGTCCACGAGACGCCAGTTAACTCACGACATGATCTAAGTCATGAGTGAACCGTGCGCGTCCGAGTGAACCAGCGCCCCGCACCTCAGTGAACCAGCGCCCTGCACCTCAGAGACCCGAGACCCACGAGCCGTAGGGAAGGTCTATGCACAGGCATCGGTCCATGTCGAGAACGGCCCTGCTCGTCTCCACCGCCCTGTTCGCCGCCCTGCTCACCCCGGCCGCCTCCCGAGCCGCCGCCGAGGATCCCGCGCCCACCCCCGTCGACCGCTTCGAGGGCGAGGTGCCCTTCGCCGCCCAGCCCGCCGAGGGCATCTTCACCTGGGGCGGCGACGCCGACGACCCGCCCACGCTGCGCCTCGCCGAGCGGCCCGACGCCCCCGAGGGGCAGAAGGTCCTCGCCGGCACCTACGCCATCAGCGGCTGGGGCGGCTTCACCCACGACTACGCCGCGACCGAACCCGCCCACGACTGGTCCGCCCACCGCGGGATCCGCTTCTGGTGGGAGGGCCGGAACACCGGCAAGAAGATCAACTTCGAGATCAAGGACGGCGGCGCCCACGGCGAGGCGTCCGAGCTGTGGACGACGTCCTTCACCGACGACTTCACCGGCTGGAAGCACGTCGAGATCCCGTTCTCCGACTTCGTCTACCGCACCGACTACCAGCCCGTCGGCGGCATCGACCAGGTCCTCGGACTGACCGCCATGTGGGGCTACGCCGTCACCCTCCCCACCGGCGAGCCGGGCGAGTTCGCCATGGACGGCGTCGAACTGTACGGCGGCGCCGACCAGACACGGCGCGCCTCCGTCACCACCGACGCCGCCGTGTACCCCGTCAAGGAGGGCGCCTCCGCCGCCGTCCGCGTCACCCTCACCACCACCGGCGCGGCCCCCGTCGACCGGCCGGTGACCGTCGCCTACGAGACCGGCGGCGGCACCGCGTCCGCGGGCGCCGACTACACCCCGGTCTCCGGCACGATCACCTTCCCCGCGGGCACCGCCTCCGGCACCGTCCGCACGATCAAGGTCCCGACCGTCAAGGACCGCACCGCCGAGGCCGCCGAGACCGTCCCCCTGAAACTGACCGTCACCGGCGCCGCCCCGCCCGCCGAGACCCCGCAGATCGTCGTCGACGCGCACGGACTGCCGTACCTGAACGCCAAGTTGCCGGTGAAGCAGCGCGTGAAGGACCTGCTGTCCCGGATGTCCGTGGCGGAGAAGGCCGGCCAGGCCACCCAGGCCGAGCGCGGCGCGATCACCGCCCCCGCGGACATCGCCGGCTACGGCCTCGGCTCCCTGCTGTCCGGCGGCGGCTCCACCCCGACACCCAACACCGCGGCCGGCTGGGCCAGGATGATCGACGGCTTCCAGCTCCGGGCCCAGGCGACCCGCTTCCAGATCCCGCTGATCTACGGCGTGGACGCGGTGCACGGCCACAACAACCTCGCCGGCGCCACGGTCATGCCGCACAACATCGGCATCGGCGCGACCCGCGATCCCCGACTGGCCCGGCGCACCGCCGAGGTGACCGCAGCCGAGGTCCGCGCCACCGGCGTCCCCTGGGACTTCGCCCCCTGCCTGTGCGTCACCCGCGACGAACGCTGGGGCCGCTCCTACGAGGCGTTCGGTGAGGACCCGGCGCTGGTGAAGTCCATGGAGACGGTGATCCAGGGCCTCCAGGGCGCCCGCGACGGCCGCGACCTCAAGGACGGCGACAAGGTCCTCGCCACCGCCAAGCACTTCGTCGGCGACGGCGGCACCACCTACGGCTCCTCCACCACCGGCAGCTACACCATCGACCAGGGCGTCACCGAGGTCACCCGGCGCCAACTGGAGGCCGTCCACCTGGCGCCGTACCAGGACGCGGTCGACCGGGGCGTCGGCACGGTCATGCCGTCGTACTCCTCCCTCGACCTCGCCGGTGACGGCCGCGGCCCGGTCAAGATGCACGCCCGCGCCGACCTGATCAACGGCGTCCTCAAGGGCCGGATGGGCTTCGACGGCTTCGTGATCAGCGACTGGAACGCCATCGACCAACTGCCCGGCGACTACGCCACCCAGGTCCGTACCGCCGTCAACGCCGGCGTCGACATGATGATGGTCCCCTACAGCTACAAGGAGTTCAGCGCGGCCCTGGTCGCCGAGGTGAAGGCCGGACGCGTCAGCGAACGGCGGCTCGACGACGCGGTCTCCCGCATCCTCACCCAGAAGTTCCGCCTCGGCCTCTTCGAGCGGCCCTACGCCGACACCGGCGGCGCCTCCCGCATCGGCTCCGCCGCCCACCGCGACGTGGCCCGCCAGGCGGCCGCCGCCTCCCAGGTCCTGCTGAAGAACGACGGCGGCGTCCTGCCGTTGAGGAAGAACCAGAAGGTCTACGTGGCCGGCTCCAACGCCGACGACATCGGCAACCAGACCGGCGGCTGGACCATCACCTGGCAGGGCGCGTCCGGCGCCATCACCCCCGGCACCACGATCCTGGAGGGCATCCGCGCGGCGGGCGGCGCCGTCACCTATTCCAAGGACGCCTCCGCGCCGCTGACCGGCCAGGACGTCGGCGTGGTCGTGGTCGGCGAGACCCCCTACGCCGAGGGCGTCGGCGATGTCGGCAACGGCCACGACCTGGAACTGAGCGCCGCCGACCGCACGGCCGTGGACACGGTGTGCGCGGCCGTGAAGTGCGTGGTGCTGGTCGTCTCCGGACGGCCGCAGCTCGTCGGCGACCGGCTCGGGGCGATCGACGCCCTGGTCGCGAGCTGGCTGCCGGGCACCGAGGGCGCGGGCGTGGCCGACGTGCTCTACGGCCGGCGCGCCTTCACCGGACAGCTCCCCGTCACCTGGCCCCGCTCCGAGGCCCAGCTCCCGATCAACGTCGGGGACGCGGCCTACGACCCGCAGTACCCGTACGGCTGGGGTCTGACGACCCTGACCCAAGTGCCGAAGGGCGGTACGGCCACGCTGAAGGCGCTCGGCGTCGCGGCCCGGGCGGCCGAGCGCGCCGACGCCGACACGGTGGGGCGCGCCCTGGTCACCAAGGCCCGGCTGATCGTCCAGCAGAAGACCGGCGGCCGGATCACGGCACGGGTCGCGGCCCCCTTCGCCGACGCCGAGCATCTGCTGCTGACCGGCCGGTACGGGGCGGCGGTGGAGAAGCTGACGGAGGCGTACCGGGCGGCCTGAGCCTGCCGTCCTGCTCCACACCGGTGACCGGTTTGGGGGGCTTCGGGTAGTTTCGAGGTATGAAGGTCGTACCGTCGGCCCGGAGCCCCCTCTCCCTCGTGGCCGCGCTCGTGCTCGCCGCCCTGGCCGTGCTGGCGGTGTTCGCCCCACGCGCCGACGCGGCGACCGACGTCTCCACGATCGCCCGGGCGCTGCGCGAGAGCCCGGTCTACGTCGACCCGGAGGCGTCGGGGCTGCTCTCCCAGGCGGACGCACACGCCCTCCAGGAGCGCATCGAGAAGGCCGACAAGCCGCTGTTCGTCGCGGTCCTGCCGGCCGGTTACCCGACCGAGGACCTCTTCACCGACCTGCGCACCGCCACCGGAGTCACCGGCCTCTACGCGATCCGGCTCGGCGACCGCTTCGACGCCCGCGCCGACGCCTCCGTCCTCTCGCGCACGGCGGTCCGCAATCTGGTCACCAGCGTCCAGGGCGAGGACGACGTCAAGACCCAGCTCGACGACTTCACCGACCGGGCGCTGGCCAACATGGGCGGGTCGGCGCCCGCGAGCTGGGGTTCGTCCGGCGGGGGCGGCGGGGTGTCGACCAGCGCGCTGATCACCGCGGGCGTGGTCCTGGTCGCGGGCGGCGCGGGCGCCTACACCGTGGTGCGGCGCAACCGGAAACGGCACGAGGAGGAGCAGCGCGCGGCGCTCGACCGGCTGCGGGTCGTCGTGGACGAGGACATCACGGCCTTCGGCGAGGAGCTGGACCGGCTGGACTTCCACCCGGCCGAGCCCGGCGCCGACGACGCGATGCGCGGCGACTACGAACGCGCCCTGGACGCCTACGACCGGGCCAAGTCGGCGATGGCGGCGGCGGCCCGCCCCGAGGACGTCCGGCCGGTCACCGAGGCGCTGGAGGACGGCCGCTTCTCACTGGCCCTGCTGGCCGCCCGCCGCGAGGGCCGCCCGCTGCCCGAACGCCGCCCGCCCTGCTTCTTCGACCCCCGTCACGGGCCGTCCGTCGCCGACGCCGAGTGGACCCCGCCGGGCGGCTCCCCGCGCGAGGTCCCGGTCTGCGCGGCGGACGCCGGCCGGCTGAAGGAGGGGCGCGACCCGGCCGTCCGCGAGGTCGACAGCGACTACGGCCGCCGCCCCTACTGGGAGGCGGGCCCGGCCTACGGCCCCTGGGCCGGCGGCTACTTCGGCGGCGGCCTGCTGCCCGGCCTGCTCATCGGCACGATGCTCGGCGGCATGATGTCCGCCCCGGCCTACGCGTCCGACTACGGCTCCGGCTACGGCGACTTCGGCGGGTACGAGGGCGGTGACGTCTCCGGGGCCGACTTCGACCCGGGCGACTTCGGAGGCTTCGGCGGCGGCGACGGCGGCGGGTTCGGGGGCGGGGACTTCGGCGGGGGAGGGGACTTCGGAGGGGGCTTCTGACGTCGGAGGGGCTTCCGGACGCCGGTGAGGGCCCGGCGCGGTACCGGGCCCTCACGGGGTGCTGGGGTACGCGGAGCGTCAGAGAGACGAGGCCGCGGAGGCGATCGCCGAGGCGAAGGTGGACACCTCGGAGTAGACGCCGGGCGCGTTGGGCCGGGCGCAGCCTATGCCCCAGCTCACGATGCCGACCTGGATCCAGGCGTTGTTCGCGTCCCGGCGGAACATCGGGCCGCCCGAGTCGCCCTGGCAGGTGTCGACGCCGCCGGACGCGTACCCGGCGCAGATCTCGTCGCTCGCGATGAGCCCGCTGTAGCCGCTGTACGTGCGACAGGTGGCGTCACTGATGAACGGCACGCTCGCCTTCAGCAGGTACCGCTGCTGCGCGCCGCCCTCGCGGGCCGCGCCCCATCCGGCGACGGTGAACGTGCCGGTGTTGTACTGCGTGGTGGTCGCGATCTTCAGCGTCGGCAGGTTGATGGGCTGCGCGAGCTTGATCAGCGCCCAGTCCTTGCCGTTGCCGTTGTAGCCGGGGGCCCGGTAGACGTACGTGGAGCGGACCTGGACCCGGCCGCTGGTGGACTGGAGGTCCACGACACCGGCGGTGGCGGTGATGCTGGTGTTCGCGCCGGTGCTGCCCACGCAGTGCGCGGCGGTGAGCACGATCTGCTGGGTGTAGAGCGCGCCGCCGCAGCCCATCGAGAGGCGGACCATGAACGGGAACTCGCCCTGCGACGCCTGGCTGCCGCCGATGACGGGCGCGGGGGCCGCGTGCGCGGCCGAGACCGGCTGGAGGCTGGCGACGGCGAGCGCGGTGGCGCCGGCGGCCGCGAGTCTCTTGAGCGCGGTGAGCAGTTTCTTCATGGTGCTGCCTCCGTGTGTGGGGGGTATTCATGACATGCCCATGTCACTCCGGAACCCGTGGGAAGGTTCTGGCATGGCCAGGTCAAGCCTGTGGCTGGATTATGAAAACCCTGTGACCCGCGGCACAAGACCCCCTATTCGGCCAACCCCACTACACCGAGTCGGCCAAGCGGCCATCGCGGGGGGACAGCCGCCCGGGCAGGTTCCGGTAGGAGGCGACGAGCACCCAGGCGGCGGGGTCGGAGGGGGCGGGGTCAGTCCTGGGCTGCCGACTTGGCGTAGCCGATCAGGGTGTCGAAGTCGATCGCGCCGGGGTCGCCGTGGAGGTTCTCCGGGACGTGCATGTGGCCGCAGACGCCCCGGAAGGAGTTCCAGCGGGAGAAGCTCATGCGCTGGCCGCCGCCGTTGCCGTAGGACTTGGGGTAGGCGGGCCACAGGGCGGGGCCGCGCAGCGGGACGTCGTGGTGGAGGTGGGCCCACGCCAGGAAGCTCGCGACCTCGCGCAGCGCCCACTCGGGGGCCTTCGGCCAGTAGACGTGGGACTTGTCGCCCGTCTTCCACTTGGTGTGGGTCTCGGGGGCGCAGGTGCCCACGAGTTCGACCTGACAGACGTTGAGGGTGTTCGTCTCGACGCCGCCGCGCAGATTGGCGAGCGCCCGTGAGGAGATGTCGATGTCGAAGTGCTGGTACCACTTCAGCTTGCGGGCGGCGAGATCCGGCACCGCCGTGAGGTTGGGCGCGACCGCGCCGCCCTGGTAGTCGGGCAGCGACCGGCCTTCCGTCGTGTGCAGAACGACGACGTTGACCTCCATACGGTCACCGCCGAACCGCGTCTGGTACCAGTGGTCCCGGTTCGCCCCCGGGTACTTCTGGGGCCCTGTCCTGGTGCTCATGTCCGTGACTGTGGCACAGATCACAGCAAAGGGCCGGAAGTTGATCACTTCCGGCCCTTTATTGCCGTAACCGCAGCGAATCAGACAGATTCGGGACGAATCATCAGGCGTTCTTGATCGCCGAAATGTCGAAGTTCAGCTTGATCTTGTCCGAGACGAGAACGCCGCCCGTCTCCAGCGCCGCGTTCCAGGTGAGGCCCCACTCGGAGCGCAGCAGCTCGGCCTTGCCCTCGAAACCGACGCGCTCGTTGCCGAACGGGTCCTTGGCGGAGCCGTTGAACTCGAGGTCGATGGTGAGCGGCCGGGTGACGCCGAGGATCGAGAGGTCACCGGTGATGCGGTAGTCGTCCCCGCCCAGCGCCTCGGCGGAGGTGGAGCGGAACGTCATCGTCGGGAACTCGTCGGTCTTGAAGAAGTCCGCGCTCTTGAGGTGGCCGTCGCGGTCCGCCGAGCCGGTGTCGATGCTGTCCATCGTGACGTCGAGCGAGGCGGTGGAGCGGGACGGGTCCGTGCCGTCGAGGTGCAGCGAGCCGCTGAAGTCCAGGAATTTGCCCTTGACGTTGGTGACCATGGCGTGACGCGCGACGAAACCGAGCGAGGAGTGGGACGGGTCGATCGTGTACTCGCCGGTCAGGGCGGCCAGCTCCGGGTTCACGGCGACGGCGTCGGCGGTCGCGGTGGCGGTCTCGGTGTCGTTCTTGCGGCCGAAGATACCCATGACGTGTGCTCCTTGGGGACGGGCGGGTGGTGAGGATCCGGCTGTCGGGAGAGCCGGTCGAGAGCCATGATGTTTAACTCTCAACGACCTCCAACGAGCACGACCCTAGACCTATTCCGTTCAATGTTCAACATCTGCGGCGGAGGTGTCGCCGACGGCCCGTCACCCCCTCGGCCGATCCCGGATGTGAAGGGGATCTCACCCCGCCCTTTGTCGGACCCCCACAACGCCCGGCCCCCCTGAGCAGTCGGAACGCCTGCACGCGCCCCGGGTTCTGTTCAGGGGTACCAGGAAAACGCGCCGGAGACTGTACGGAGTCGACGTCTCGCTTTCCTTGGTCGGCTTCGTAAGGTCACTACATGACCGTTTTGGAAGAGACGACGGGCGAGTCGACCGAGCCCACGGACGCGCGAGGCCGCGTGGCCGAACTGCACGAGATCCGTGCGCAGGCTCTGGCCGGCCCGAGCGAGAAGGCCACCCAGGCGCAGCACGCCAAGGGCAAGCTCACCGCCCGGGAGCGCATCGAGCTGCTCCTGGACCCGGGGTCCTTCCGCGAGGTCGAGCAGCTTCGCCGGCACCGCGCGTCCGGCTTCGGCCTGGAGGCCAAGAAGCCCTTCACCGACGGTGTCATCACCGGCTGGGGCACGGTCGAGGGCCGCACGGTCTTCGTCTACGCCCATGACTTCCGGATCTTCGGCGGCGCCCTCGGCGAGGCCCACGCCACCAAGATCCACAAGATCATGGACATGGCCATCGCGGCCGGCGCCCCGCTGGTCTCCCTGAACGACGGCGCCGGCGCCCGGATCCAGGAGGGCGTCTCCGCCCTCGCCGGCTACGGCGGCATCTTCCAGCGCAACACCAAGGCGTCCGGCGTGATCCCGCAGATCTCCGTGATGCTCGGCCCCTGCGCGGGCGGCGCGGCCTACAGCCCCGCCCTCACGGACTTCGTCTTCATGGTCCGCGAGACCTCGCAGATGTTCATCACCGGCCCGGACGTCGTCAAGGCGGTCACCGGCGAGGAGATCTCCCAGAACGGCCTGGGCGGCGCCGACGTGCACGCCGAGACCTCCGGCGTCTGCCACTTCGCGTACGACGACGAGGAGACCTGCATCGCGGAGGTGCGCTACCTCCTGTCGCTGCTCCCGCAGAACAACCGCGAGAACCCGCCGCGCGTCGAGTCGGGCGACCCGGCCGACCGCCGCGGCGACGTCCTGCTCGACCTGGTCCCGGCCGACGGCAACCGTCCGTACGACATGACCAAGGTCATCGAGGAGATCGTCGACGACGGCGAGTACCTGGAGGTCCACGAGCGCTGGGCCCGCAACATCATCTGCGCGCTGGCCCGGCTGGACGGCCAGGTCGTCGGCATCATCGCCAACCAGCCCCAGTCGGTGGCCGGCGTGCTCGACATCGAGGCGTCGGAGAAGGCCGCGCGCTTCGTCACGATGTGCGACGCCTTCAACATCCCGATCGTCACTCTTCTGGACGTACCCGGCTTCCTGCCCGGCGTGGACCAGGAGCACGGTGGAATCATCCGCCACGGCGCGAAGCTCCTCTACGCCTACTGCAACGCGACCGTGCCCCGGATCTCGCTGATCCTGCGCAAGGCGTACGGCGGTGCGTACATCGTCATGGACAGCCAGTCCATCGGCGCCGACCTCACCTACGCCTGGCCGACCAACGAGATCGCCGTGATGGGCGCCGAAGGTGCCGCCAACGTCATCTTCCGGCGCCAGATCGCCGAGGCGGAGGACCCCGAGGCCATGCGGGCCCGCATGGTCAAGGAGTACAAGTCCGAACTGATGCACCCGTACTACGCGGCCGAACGCGGTCTGGTCGACGACGTCATCGACCCCGCCGAGACCCGCGAGGTGCTCATCCGCTCGCTGGCGATGCTCCAGTCCAAGCACGCCGACCTGCCGTCGCGCAAGCACGGCAACCCTCCGCAGTAACCCGCCCGATCCCTCGCGGTACCCCTGCGGAAACCTCATCCACGGAGACTGACACCCATGAGCACTCCCGACATCCGCGTCGAGAAGGGCCACGCCGAGCCCGAAGAGGTCGCCGCCATCACGGCGATCCTGCTGGCCCGTGCCGCCGCCCGCCCCTCCGAGCCCGCCCTGGCCCACCGCGGCCGCCCCAGGGCCGGCTGGCGCCGCCTGGAACGCGAGGGCGGCTTCCGCGCCCCGCACAGTTGGCGCTGAGCCTCCTGTAGCCCCTGTACGGCCCCGAAGGGGGCCCACCCGCCCGGGTGGGCCCCCTTCGGCGTACCCGGGCCGTACGGGAGTGCGGGAGGCATGCGGGAGGCATGCGAAAGGCCCCCGCCCCTCCACCGGGAGGGACGGGGGCCTTTCGGCACGGGCGTACTACCGCAGCCGCGCCATCAGCGCGTGCTCGACCAGGGTGATCAGCGCCGACTTGGCGTCCGCGCGGTGGCGGGCGTCCGTCGTGATGATCGGGGCGTCCGGGCCGATCTGGAGGGCCTCACGGACCTCGTCCGGGTTGTACGGCTGGTTGCCGTCGAAGCCGTTGAGGGCGATCACGAACGGCAGGCCGGAGTTCTCGAAGTAGTCGACCGCGGGGAAGCAGTCCGCCAGCCGGCGCGTGTCCACCAGGACGATCGCGCCGATGGCGCCGCGCACCAGGTCGTCCCACATGAACCAGAAACGGTCCTGGCCCGGCGTACCGAACAGGTACAGGATCAGATCCTGGTCCAGGGTGATACGGCCGAAGTCCATGGCGACCGTGGTGGTCGTCTTGTCACCGGTGTGGGTGAGGTCGTCGATGCCCGCCGAAGCGGAAGTCATCACGGCCTCAGTGCGCAGCGGGTTGATCTCCGAAACGGCCCCGACGAACGTGGTCTTGCCCACGCCGAAGCCACCCGCCACCACGATCTTCGCCGAGGTGGTGGAGCGGGAAGGACCGCCGCTAGAGCTTGCGAAGTCCACTGAGCACCCTTTCGAGCAGTGTCACGTCTGGCTGGCCGCCGGCGTTCTCGTCGCCGCCGGGCTGATGGATGGCGACCAGGCCCGCCTCCGCCAAGTCGGCGACGAGGATCCTGGCCACGCCGAGAGGGATGGTCAGAAGGGCCGAGATCTCGGCCACCGACTTGATCTCACGGCACAGATTGCAGATCCGCTGATGCTCGGGCAGTTGGCCCTGCATCTGGTGCGGCTGCGCAGTGGTGTGCACCAGCGCCTCGATGGCGAGCTGGTAGCGCGGGCGAGTCCGGCCGCCGGTCATGGCGTACGGACGCACCAGGGGGTTGTTCGAGGCTCCGGCGGGCGCCGCCTCGGGGCTGCGCCGGTGCGGCTGCACGGGCTGGATGCGCGGAGCCGGCGGCTGGTCGTACGGGGACGGCCCGGGACCCTGCGGACCCTGGGGCGAGTACGGCCGCTGCTGGCCGGGGGCGGAGGGGAAGTTGTAACGGTTCGGGTTCTGGGAACCGTCGCCCTGGCCCTGGGCAGGGCCGTACGACCAATTGCCCGAATTAGAACCGCCTGGGGGTGTTGCCACTTTCTCTCCTCCTCCGACTGTGCCTGGCACCCATCACGTGGAGCCGCGTCCCGAAACCCTACGGCCTCGGGACGCCAAAACGCACCGTCCGTTAGTTAGTTGAGAAGGCTCCCTTGGAGCTCCGCACGAAGGTCGGGCGTCAGAACCGAGCCGGCTCGGTCCACCAGGAGGGCCATCTCGTAGCCGATGAGGCCGATGTCCGCCTCGGGGTGTGCAAGTACCGCGAGCGAGGAACCGTCGGACACGGACATGATGAAGAGGAATCCCCGCTCCATCTCCACGACCGTCTGGTTCACCGCGCCTCCCTCGAAGATCCGGGAGGCGCCCGCCGTCAGTGACGTCAGACCGGAAGCGACGGCCGCGAGCTGGTCGGCGCGGTCGCGGGGGAAGCCTTCGGACATCGCCAGAAGGAGTCCGTCGGCGGAGACCACCACCGTGTGGGACACCCCCGGGGTGTTGTCCACGAAGTTGGTGATCAACCAGTTCAGGTTCTGTGCCGCCTGGCTCATCGGGCTCACACTAACGCTCCTGGTTGTAGGTGCTGTCAGGACCGAGGCCCTGGCCGTTCGTTTCACTGCTGCCTGCGTTGCGTCCGCGCTGGACACCCCGACGCAGGTTGCTCAACCTGCCTCGGACGTCCTCCGGGGCGCGGGAGACCTGTGGGCCTCCCTGCGGGGTGCTTTCGGCGGCTCCCTCGACCAGATTGGCCTTGGGGACGCGCCGCGGCAGACCGGAGGAGGTGACCCCGCCCGCCTTCGGCTTCTTCAGCGCCGACGCCTGCTGCCAGCGCGTGTCGTTGGCCGACTGCCAGCCGCTGTCGCTGTTGCCCTGCGCGGCGGGGGCCGCGGGCTCGCGGTTCGCGGGCCGTGCGGCGCCGTTCGAACCGCTCGCGCCGAGGGATCCACGGCGGGGCAGTCCGGCGTCGGTCATCGTGTGGGGGGCGGCGGAAGCCGGTCCCGGCCGGTCGAAGCCTACGCGGTCCCGCTCACCCGCGTCAGCGGGCCGGGCGGATTCCGCTTCCGGAGCGTACTGGTCCGGGTAGCCGTTCTGGAAACCGTTCTGCTGCGGCCAGTCGTCCTGGTAGGACTGCTCCTCGTACCCCGAGTAACCCTCGCCGGCGGGGGTGTGCGCCGGAGCGCGCTCCTCCTGGACCGGTTCCGCATACGCGGGGTCCGGGTAGCCGCCGTTGGGCGCGAAGTACTGGTCGTCGTACGCCGGACGCTGCTGCTCCTCGTACGGAGCCTGCTGCTGGTCGTCGTACGCCGGGTGGCCGCCCGCGCCCTCGTAGGAGGTGGGGGCGTCCGCGTACCCGCCCGGGGCCGCGTCGTAGCCGTTCTGCGCGGGGTCGAAGCCCTGCTGCT
The DNA here is from genome assembly GCF_013363615.1 of Streptomyces sp. CAI-85. Taxonomy (NCBI): domain Bacteria; kingdom Bacillati; phylum Actinomycetota; class Actinomycetes; order Kitasatosporales; family Streptomycetaceae; genus Streptomyces; species Streptomyces sp. CAI-85. Next base: position 23,781 of record NZ_JAANNX010000072.1, read on the forward strand.
GACCGGCGTCGAAGCCGTCGTCGTACGACGGGGTCTCGTGGCCCTGCTGCGGCTGGCCGTTCTGGGTGTCCAGGGCCGCCCTGCGCTCCTCGCGCATCAGCGAACGGCCGACCGGGTCCAGGTCGCGCAGATCGTCCGGAATCTCGTACGCACTGTCGTCGAAGCCCAGCTCGGCGGCGGTGCGCATCGGCAGACCGTTGTTGAAGTCCTCACCCGGGACGTGCTGCTCCGGGATGATCTGCGAGACGGTGAACTCGTCGCGCTCGGGCTGGTGCTCGCCGCCGCCACCGTGGGTGATGGCGTCCGGGAGCATGACCAGCGAGGTGGTGCCGGCCT
>NZ_JAANNX010000170.1:0-1739 GCF_013363615.1 Streptomyces sp. CAI-85
TCCTGCTGGGCACGCTGGTGATCTTCACCTTCGACCCGAACATCCGCTAGGCACGGGGCTGCGAGAATCATGAAGATCCACAAGTACGACACCGTCATCGTCGGCGCCGGCGGCGCGGGCATGCGCGCGGCCATCGAGTCCACGAAGCGCAGCCGCACCGCGGTGCTGACCAAGCTGTACCCCACCCGCTCCCACACGGGCGCCGCGCAGGGCGGCATGGCCGCCGCGCTCGCCAACGTGGAGGAGGACAACTGGGAGTGGCACACCTTCGACACGGTCAAGGGCGGTGACTACCTGGTCGACCAGGACGCCGCCGAGATCCTGGCGAAGGAGGCCATCGACGCCGTCCTCGACCTGGAGAAGATGGGCCTGCCGTTCAACCGCACCCCGAACGGCACCATCGACCAGCGCCGCTTCGGCGGTCACAGCCGCAACCACGGCGAGGCCCCGGTCCGCCGGTCCTGCTACGCGGCCGACCGCACCGGCCACATGATCCTCCAGACGCTGTACCAGAACTGTGTGAAGGAGGGCGTGGAGTTCTTCAACGAGTTCTACGTCCTCGACCAGCTCATCACCGAGGTCGACGGCGTCAAGAAGTCCTCCGGTGTGGTCGCCTACGAGCTGGCCACCGGCGAGATCCATGTCTTCCAGGCGAAGGCCGTGATCTACGCGTCCGGCGGCACCGGCAAGTTCTTCAAGGTGACGTCCAACGCGCACACCCTGACCGGTGACGGCCAGGCCGCCTGCTACCGGCGCGGTCTGCCGCTGGAGGACATGGAGTTCTTCCAGTTCCACCCGACCGGCATCTGGCGCATGGGCATCCTGCTGACGGAGGGCGCCCGCGGTGAGGGCGGCATCCTGCGCAACAAGGACGGCGAGCGCTTCATGGAGAAGTACGCGCCGGTCATGAAGGACCTCGCGTCCCGTGACGTCGTCTCGCGCTCCATCTACACGGAGATCCGGGAGGGCCGCGGCTGCGGTCCCGAGGGCGACCACGTCTACCTCGACCTCACCCACCTGCCGCCGGAGCAGCTCGACGCCAAGCTCCCGGACATCACCGAGTTCGCGCGGACCTACCTCGGCATCGAGCCCTACACGGACCCGATCCCGATCCAGCCCACCGCGCACTACGCCATGGGCGGCATCCCGACCAACGTCGAGGGCGAGGTCCTCGCGGACAACTCCACCGTCGTCCCGGGCCTGTACGCGGCCGGCGAGGTCGCCTGTGTGTCGGTGCACGGCGCCAACCGCCTCGGCACCAACTCGCTCCTGGACATCAACGTGTTCGGCCGCCGGGCCGGTATCGCGGCGGCCGAGTACAGCCAGCGGGCCGACTACGTGGAGCTGCCGGAGAACCCGGCGCAGTTCGTCGTCGACCAGGTGGAGCGGCTGCGCGACTCCACCGGCACCGAGCGGGTGGCGACGCTGCGCAAGGAGCTCCAGGAGACCATGGACGCCAACGTCATGGTGTTCCGCACCGAGCAGACGATCAAGACGGCGGTCGAGAAGATCGCCGAGCTGCGCGAGCGCTATCTGAACGTCTCGATCCAGGACAAGGGCCGGCGGTTCAACACCGACCTGCTGGAGGCCATCGAGCTGGGCAACCTGCTCGACCTGGCCGAGGTCATGGCGGTCTCCGCCCTGGCGCGCAAGGAGTCCCGCGGCGGTCACTACCGCGAGGACTACCCCAACCGCGACGACGTCAACTTCATGCGCCACACCATGGCGTACCGCGAGGT
>NZ_JAANNX010000073.1:0-23946 GCF_013363615.1 Streptomyces sp. CAI-85
TGCGTGACATCGGCTTCTCGTCCGCCGTCGGCATCGGTGGCGACCCGGTCATCGGCACCACGCACATCGACGCGCTCGCCGCGTTCGAGGCCGACCCCGACACCGACCTGATCGTGATGATCGGTGAGATCGGCGGCGACGCCGAGGAGCGGGCCGCGGCGTTCATCAAGGAGAACGTGACCAAGCCGGTCGTCGGCTATGTCGCGGGCTTCACCGCGCCCGAGGGCAAGACCATGGGCCACGCCGGCGCCATCGTCTCCGGCTCCTCCGGCACGGCCGCCGCGAAGAAGGAGGCCCTGGAGGCCGCAGGCGTGAAGGTCGGCAAGACGCCGACCGAGACGGCGAAGCTGGCCCGCGAGATCCTCGCCGGCTGACCCGCCCGACCGCACACCGACGGGCCCGCTCCCCTCAGGGGGACCGGGCCCGTCGGCGTGTCCGCGCCACGCTCGGCTAACGGCTCTCCGGGAGCAGCCGCTGCGGCCCGTGCGCCGTCCCCGAGCGCAGCTTCTTGCGCAGCTTGAGTTCCTTGTCGGACAGGGTGCCGGGGGCGACCCGCGGGGGGATGCCCTGGACCGTCTCGCCGGGCGGCACCGGTGGCTCGTACCGGGTGGGGGCGGTGCGCACGGTGAGGGCGGTGGCGCCGATGATCGTGACCGTGAAGGCGATCGCCGCGCGGGTCCAGAAGCGTGCCCGGCGCTCGCTGCCCAGGCGCACGGTCGGCGGTCTGGGGGCGCGCAGCCGTTCGGCGGACGCCACCTCGGCCAGCCGCCGGTGCAGCGCGGCCGGGTCGGCGAGTCCGGGGAGCCGGGCGGCGACCGCCTCGCGCGCGTGCAGCAGCCGGTTCGCCGTGGCGGGCGTGCTCGCCTCCGTCTCGGCCGCGGTCTCCGGCAGCCCGAGCCCCACCCCGTCGTGGAGCAGCAGGGTGCGGCGGTACGACGGCGGGAGCGTCAGGAGTACGTCGAGCAGGGCGCGGTCGGCGGCGTCGGCCGGCGGGGGTTCGGGGTGCCGGTAGCGGGGGCGGAACCGGTGCCAGGGGGAGAGCGCGTACTCGTACGCCGTCGCCCGCACCCAGCTCGCCGGGTCGGGGTCGACGGCCACCTCCGGCCAGCGCTGCCAGGCGGTCTGGAAGGCCCGCTCGACGGACTCGCGGGCGAGTTCGCGGCGGCCGGAGAGCAGATAGGTCTGGCGGACGAGCGCGGGGGCGCAGAAGGCGTACAGGGCGTCGAAGGCCTGAGCGGGGGTCAGGACGTCCGCGGGTTCCGGGGCTTCGGCGGTGGCGACCGCCGACGGCGACGGCTGCCGGTGCCTCCCCGTACGGCCCGCCGCCGTCCGGGGGGCCGCGGGTTCCTCGTACGGCTCCGCCGACGGGGTGGTCAGGGACTCCAGGAGCCGCGCGTACGCCTCCCCCTTCCGTCCGCTCGGAGTGGTGCGGCCCGACTCCCACGCGCGTACGGTCTCCCGGGCGACGCCCACCTGCGCGGCCACCTGAGCCTGCGTCAGGGCGCCTGCCTCGCGCAGACGTCGGCGCTCCTTGGGCGGCGGAAGCGGGATGTCAGGACGCTGGGTCACCGAAAGCCCCTCCGTACGAAAAAGTACATAAACGTATATTGAGTGACACGACGGAGCTTCGCCCGTTACAAGGGAAAAGCGCGTGTCGTTGGGACCATGCCGTCGTGATCCTGATGAGCGCCCGCCGGCCGTCGTTGTCGCCCCTGCTCGCCCGGTTCCGCGACCGGTCCCCCGGACTGGGCGCCGGCGTCCTGGGAGGCGTCCTGGCGGCCGGGCTCGGACTGGCCTCGTTCGCCGTGCTCGTGATGGTCCTGTGGATCAGTTCGCCCTACCCGGACAGCGGACCGGGCGGCGCGCTCCATGTCGCCGCCGCCCTGTGGCTCCTCGCGCACGGCGCGGAACTCGTGCGGACCGACACCCTGTCAGGGGCCGCGGCACCGGTCGGCGTCACCCCGCTGCTGCTGATGGTGCTCCCGGTCTGGCTGCTGCACCGGGCCGCGCGCGACGCGATCGACGGCGGCGAGGGCGACCCGGACGAGCCGGCCGTCGCCCTCGCCGCCGAGGCGGGCGCGCGGCCGGTGTGGGCGGGCGTGGTCGCCGGCTATCTCGCCGTGGCGACGGCGGCCGCGGTCTACGCGTCCGGCGGCGCGCTGCGCCCGTCGTGGCCCTGGGTGGCCCTGTGCGTGCCGGCGGTGGCCGTCCTGGCGGCCGGGGCCGGGGTGTGGACGGCGTGCGGCCGCCCCTGGGACGCCGTGGTACGGCTGCTGCCGCGCCGGCTACGGCGTCATGTGCTCGGTGAGTGGGCCGGGGCGGCGGTACGGGCGGCCGGGGCCGGCGCGGCCGCGCTGGTCGGCGGCGGGGCGCTGCTGGTGGCGGCCTCGTCGGTGTGGCACGCGGACGCGGCCCGGGGGGCGTTCCTCCAGCTCACCGAGGGATGGTCGGGCCGTTTCGCGGTACTGCTGCTCTGTATGGCGCTGGTGCCGAACGCGGCGGTGTGGGGCGCGGCGTACGCGCTCGGGCCGGGCTTCGTGCTCGGCGCCGGGCATGTGGTGGACCCGCTGCTGTCGGACCCGGCGCCGCTGCTGCCGCCGTTCCCGCTGCTGGCGGCGGCGCCGGAGGCGGGTCCGGGCGGCCTGTGGAACTGGGCCGCCGGAGCGGTGCCGCTGCTGGCCGGGGTGACGGTGGGGATCTTCGTGGCGCGGGCCGGGGCGCTGCTGGGCCAGGGCGAGGACGGCTGGTCGCGGCGCCGGACGGCGGGGGTCGTGGTGGCAGCGGCGGTGGTCTGCGGGGCGCTGGTCGGCACGCTCGCGGCCTGGGCCGGCGGACCGCTGGGCGTCGGGGCGCTGACCCGGTTCGGGCCGGTGGGCTGGCAGGTCGGGGGCGCGGTGGTGCTGTGGGTGGTGGCGGCCGGGGTGCCGGTGGGGCTGTGGGTGCGGGGCCGGCGGGGACGCAAGTGGGTGCCGGACCTCTCCTGGCGAACCGGGCGAACCGAGCCGACCGAACAGACCGGGCGGACCGACCAGACCGGCCAGAGCAGCCAGACCGGGCGGACCGAACGCGCCGAACGGCCCTCGCGGACCGACGTGCCCGCGCCGAAGACGCCCGACGACGACTTCGGCGGCGACTTCGGCGGCGACTTCGGCGGCGAGATCTACGACGTCGAGCCCTACGACCTCGTGGAGACGGGTGACGCCGACACCGGCCCCGTATGGCACGACGACGCACCCCGCGAGGCCCGCTGGGCGGCACTCCGGGAAGTGGCCGAGGCGGGGGAACCGGACGAGGGCGCATCGGAGGACAAGAAACCCGAGAACACGGAACCCAAGTCCCCCGAACCCGAAGTCACCCCCTGACCCCTACCTCTCCCTCCGCGCCCGCCGCATGGCCCGGATCTCCCGGTCGATCGCCCAGGCGTCCGCCACCGGGCCCAGATGGGCGAGCTTGTCGGGGTTGATCACGATACGTACGGCGTTGATCCGGCCGTCCAGGACGTCCAGGGCGAACGTGTGCAGCACCTGGCCGTCGCGGTCGTGGAAGACGGCACCCGGCTGGCCGTTGACCTCGTGCGGGGTGAAGGTGACCCCCGCCTGGGACAGCCGCTCGACGACGGAGCCGAGCAGCCGGGCGACGTTGTCGGCGCCCAGGATCGCCCGGGCGAGCTGCGGCGTCTTGCCGCCGCCGTCGCCGACCAGCGACACATCGGCGGCGAGCAGGTCCCGCAGCGCGGCGACGTCGCCCTCGTGCAGGGCGTCGAAGAACCGCGACGCCAGTTCCTCCCGCTCCTGGCGGTCGGCCTCGAAACGGGGCCGGCCCGCGGCCATGTGGCGACGGGCCCGCACCGCGAGCTGACGGCACGCCGCCTCCGAGCGCCCCACCGCCGACGCCACCTCGGGAAAGTCGAAGTCGAACACCTCGCGCAGGACGAACACCGCCCGCTCCAGCGGGCTGAGCCGCTCCAGCAGGAGCAGGGCGGCCATCGACACGGAGTCGGCCAGTTCCGCCGCCCGCTCGGGGTCCTCGTAGGGGTCGTCGAGCAGCGGCTCGGGGAACCAGGGCCCCACATAGCTCTCCCGCCGGACCCGGGCCGAGCGCAGCACGTCGATCGAGAGGCGGGTCACCGTGGTGGAGAGGAACGCCTTCACCGACCGCGGTTCGGTCGGGGACGCCTCGAAGCGCAGCCAGGTCTCCTGGACCGCGTCCTCCGCCTCGCTCACCCCGCCCAGGATCCGGTAGGCGATGGAGAACAGCAGCGGCCGCAGCTCCTCGAACTCCTCGGTCCTGGTCATACCGACGTCACTCTCCCCGGTCGAAGCCCGCTCATGTCGCCGTACGACACCAAGCCGTACGACACCAGGACGAGACACGGGCTCCGTCTGTGACACCGGTCAGGTGTTGGCGCCGAGGATGCCCTTCAGCTCCTTCGGGAGGAGGTCGCCGCACGCCTGCTCCGCCTCGTGGGTGAGGGCGTCCTTCGTGCAGGTGTAGTAGTCCTGGTAGACGAGCTGCGCGGTGAAGGTGGCGGCCACCAGGGCCAGCGCCAGGGACGCCGTGACCAGGCCGCTGACGGCGGCGGTGGTCTGCGGCTTGCCCTTGGGGTCGGCGGCGGGCGCCGGGGCGTCCGGGTCGGGGGTGCGGGGCTTGGCGCGCAGGGCGACGATGCCCCAGTTCAGGGCCAGGGCGCCGAGCAGCAGGGCCACGTACGGCCAGCCGAAGAGGGCGAAGAAGAAGGCCCACATGCCGCACAGCAGCGCGTACCGCGCCTTGCGCTGGGCCGGGTCGGTGGGGTCCCAGCGGGAGGCGGGACCGCCCTGGCCGCCGCCCTGACCGCCGGGTCCGCCCTGGCCGTTCTGTCCGTTGCCCTCGGGGCCGGCGCCGGGGCGCTCACCGAAACCGCCGCCGGGTGCCCGGCCGGGCTGCTGATCGCTCCACTGACTGCCCCAGGGCTGGTACCCGCCGGGCGGCGTCTGCGGCTCCTGGCCGCCCTGCCCACCCTGGCCGCCCTGATCGCCCTGGCCGTGGCCGCCCTGGCCACCACTGGGGTGCCGCGGCTGCCAGGGCCGGTCCGGGGTGCCCTCCGGCGGCGGCGCGAACGGGTTGTCGTCCTGCGGGCCCTGCGGAGCGTCCGGCGGCGAGCCGGGCCGCTCGCGCAGCAGCAGCGCGCCGCGCACTCCTCCGGGCAGGTACTGCGGGAGGAGCGTGAGGCGTCGCGGGCTGCGGTCCGGCATCAACTGAGCGTCTTCCCCTTGGGTGAATACGGCTTGAACACGACTGTCCGACATGAGCTGTCACTTCACGAACGCGCCGCACGGCGACCGCGTTCCCGATCCCGCTCCTCGCAGACGCTACCTTCCGGCCACGCCCCCGTCCCGTGGGGGCCGCCCCATGTGCCGGTATCGTTGCTGACGGCCGGCTGCTTCGTAGGCTTCCCCGTATCCGGGAACCCGATGCATTCGTACGAACGTACAAGCTTCGTGCGGTCCGCCGGCCGTACGCACGCCTCCCCGAGAAAGGGCCCCCACCGTGGCCGCCAAGCCCGTGGCCAAGCGCCTCGTCGTGCTGGTTTCCGGATCCGGTACGAACCTCCAGGCGCTGCTGGACGAGATCTCGGCCACCGGCGCGGAAGGCTACGGCGCCGAGATCGTGGCCGTCGGAGCCGACCGCGAGGGCATCGAGGGGCTGGCCCGGGCCGAGCGCGCCGGGATCCCCACCTTCGTGTGCCGGGTCAGGGACCACGAGAGCCGGGACGCGTGGGACACGGCGCTCGCCGAGGCCGTCGACGCCCACGCGCCGGACCTGGTCGTCTCCGCCGGGTTCATGAAGATCGTCGGCAAGGAGTTCCTGGCGCGGTTCGGCGGCCGGTTCGTGAACACGCACCCCGCCCTGCTGCCCAGCTTCCCCGGGGCCCACGGGGTGCGGGACGCGCTCGCGTACGGCGCCCGGGTCACCGGCTGCACCGTCCACTTCGTCGACGACGGCGTCGACACCGGCCCGATCATCGCCCAGGGCGTGGTCGAGGTCCGGGACGAGGACGACGAGAGCGCTCTGCACGAGCGCATCAAGGAAGTCGAGCGAAGGCTGCTCGTCGACGTCGTGGGGCGGCTCGCCCGCAACGGCTATCGCATCGAGGGACGAAAGGTAGTTATCCAGTGACCGCCGAGAGCAACAAGCGGCCCATCCGTCGCGCACTGGTCAGCGTCTACGACAAGACCGGCCTGGAGGAGCTCGCGCGCGGGCTGCACGCGGCCGGTGTCGAGCTGGTGTCGACCGGCTCCACCGCCTCGCGCATCGCCGGCGCCGGTGTCCCCGTCACCAAGGTCGAGGAGCTGACCGGCTTCCCCGAGTGCCTGGACGGCCGGGTGAAGACCCTGCACCCCAAGGTGCACGCCGGGATCCTCGCCGACCTGCGGCTGGACAGCCACCGCGAGCAGCTCGCCGAGCTGGGCGTCGAGCCGTTCGACCTGGTCGTCGTGAACCTCTACCCGTTCCGCGAGACCGTCGCCTCCGGCGCCTCCCCGGACGAGTGCGTCGAGCAGATCGACATCGGCGGCCCGTCCATGGTGCGCGCCGCGGCCAAGAACCACCCGTCGGTGGCCGTCGTGACCAGCCCGGCCCGCTACGGCGACGTCCTCGCCGCGGTCGCCGACGGCGGCTTCGACCTGGCCGCCCGCAAGCGGCTGGCCGCCGAGGCGTTCCAGCACACCGCCGCCTACGACGTGGCCGTCGCCTCCTGGTTCGCCTCGTCCTACGCGCCCGTCGACGAGTCCCGGTTCCCCGACTTCCTCGGCGCCACCTGGGAGCGCGAGAACACCCTGCGCTACGGCGAGAACCCGCACCAGCCCGCCGCGCTCTACGTCGACGGCTCGGGCACCGGTCTCGCGGTCGCCGAGCAGCTCCACGGCAAGGAGATGTCGTACAACAACTACACGGACACGGACGCCGCCCGCCGTGCCGCGTACGACCACGACGAGCCGGCCGTCGCCATCATCAAGCACGCCAACCCGTGCGGTATCGCGGTCGGCGCCGATGTCGCCGAGGCGCACCGCAAGGCGCACGCCTGCGACCCGCTGTCGGCGTTCGGCGGGGTCATCGCCGTGAACCGGCCGGTCAGCAAGGAGCTGGCGGAGCAGGTCGCGGAGATCTTCACCGAGGTCATCGTCGCCCCCGACTACGAGGAGGGCGCCCTGGAGGCGCTCGCCCGGAAGAAGAACATCCGGGTGCTGAAGGCGCCGGGCGCCCCCGCGAACCCGGTCGAGGTCAAGCCGATCGACGGCGGCGCCCTGCTCCAGGTCACCGACCGTCTCCAGGCCGACGGCGACGACCCGGCCGACTGGACGCTGGCCACCGGCGAGGCGCTGAGCGCCGACGAGCTGGCCGAGCTGGCCTTCGCCTGGCGGGCCTGCCGGGCCGTGAAGTCCAACGCGATCCTGCTCGCCAAGGACGGCGCCTCGGTCGGCGTCGGCATGGGCCAGGTCAACCGGGTCGACTCCGCGAAGCTCGCGGTGGAGCGGGCCGGCGCCGAGCGGGCGCGCGGCTCCTACGCGGCCTCCGACGCGTTCTTCCCCTTCCCCGACGGGCTGGAGATCCTCGTCGAGGCCGGTGTGAAGGCCGTCGTCCAGCCGGGCGGTTCGGTCCGTGACGAGCTGGTGGTCGAGGCCGCGAAGAAGGCCGGCGTCACCATGTACTTCACCGGGACGCGGCACTTCTTCCACTGAGCCCACGCGCGCGTGAGCGAAGGTGCGGGCGGCCCCGGGTGGGGCCGGGACCGCCCGCACCGGTCCTCGGTCAGGTCAGCCACACGTTGCAGCTACTGACCCACTTGTGCGCGCGGATGTTGTTGTTCACGTTCTGCCCGCTGCTGAACGTGTTGTCGGACAGGTCGTCGGCGAAGTACTCGTAGGGCGACAGACACGTGTACCCCGTCTGGTACTGCTGGATGTACCAGAACTGCACGATGTCGTTGCCGCCGGTGTAGCCGGCGTTCATGACGGACGACGCCTTGTCCCAGGCGTTGGCGAAGCCGCCGCCCGCGCTGTTCCAGTCGGGGTCGTTGCCCGCGGTGACGCCGAGCGGGTTGCCCTGGCAGTCGAAGGCGTCCCAGGCGTAGACGTTGCCGTTGCGGCCGGGCCACTTGCTGTTGCAGACGGTGGCCTGCGCGCCGGTCTCGGCGGCCTGGGCGGCCGTCGCCGGTGCGCCGAGGCCGAGCGCGGTCAGTCCGACGACCGCCGCCGTGATGAAGAACTTGCGCATGATGGTCCCCTCGTTGATGTCACTTCGGTTGTGTCGGTCGCGTCAGGCGCGCTGCGGCACGATCCGTACCGCGCGGTCGTACGCCTGCCGCTGGAGGCGCCGATAAGTGTCGAGCGCCTCGCCGTACCGGCCCGGGAGCCGGTCGACGTAGGAGGTCTCGCGGGCCGCCGCCACGGACCGCAGAGAGGTGGCGCGGGCGCAGCGGGCGTCGGCGACGGCGGTCGCCTGCTCGGTGGCGAACGCCCGCCCCGCGCCCGCCGTGCCGAGCCGGGCGGTGTTCTCCCGGACCGCGTCACGGGCGGCCTGCGGGTCCGGATAGGACAGTCCCGCCTTCTTCATGCACCGTGACCAGGCGGCCACGGCGCGGGCGAGTTGCCGGTCGCGCCGGAGGTCGTCGGCGTACAGGGCGTTCAGGCCGGTGGCGGTCTTGGACACGCGGAACCAGGTGCCGGGGTCGCCGTAGAGGGTCTTCTCCGCCTCCGCCGTGCAGCCGCCGAGGCGTTTGCGGACCTCGCGGCCGCTGCCGGGCAGGGTCGCCGACAGCACCTGGAAGCGGTCGCCGCCGTCGAGCGCCTCGTCGAAGGCGGCGCGGCGTGCGGCGGACAGCCCCTGCCGGTACGCGGCGACCGGATGGTGCAGCCGCCGGCGCTCCTGCCGGGCCTCGATCCGCCCGCCGTACCCGTACGCCTCGGCCCACGCCACGTCGTCCTGCACATAGCGCACCGGCATGGACTCGCGCAGGGTCAGGGCGCGGTCCTCCGCGTAGGTGAAGCCGTGCCGCTCCATGCACCGGGCGGTCAGCCGCTGCTGGGCGTCCTCGATCCGCAGTTCCTGCTGCCAGGTCAGCGGCCCCGGCCGGTCCCGACGGGCGGCGGCGGGGTCGTCCGTGCCCGTGCCGCACCCGGTCGCGACCACCCCCGTGACCGCCGCGACCGCGCACAGCGCGGCGAGCGCACGCCTCATGGCACGTCCCCCCGTTTCCCCCGTGGGTTCCCCGTCGCCGCCCGTCCCCGGTGCGGCACTCACACCTTCGGGCAGATCGGGGCCGGGGGGTACCTCGGACTTCTCAGGGTCCGGTGGTACGGCCGGAGGGCACCTGGTCCGGGGGCGTGTACGCGTCGAGGTAGCGGGCGATCTGCTTCGCGTACGCCCGGTACGGGGCCGGTACCCCGCCGGCCTTGTTCACCTTGTCCCACGACGTGCGGTAGGCGACGGCGACCAGGACCCGCGGGTCCCCGGTGTTGTCCGAGGCCAGGCGCGGGGCGATCCAGCACAGATAGCGGCCCATCGCCGGGACGGACTCGGCGGGCGGGAACGGCGGCGACGGCACCGTCTCGCCGGGCGTGCCGTCCTCGTTCATCCACCAGCGCAGCACCCGCGGGGTCCAGCGGGCGATGCCGTACTCGTCCTTCTCGGGGTCGGCGAGGTCCGGGTCGAAGTCGCTCTCCACCTTGAGCATGGCGGCGATCAGGGCCGGGGTGACCGACGGATGGTCGCAGTCGTGCGCCGTCTCCACGATCAGCAGCCGGTACGCGCCCGGCACGCCCCGGTCGGTGCGCAGATGCTCGGCGCCGTACGGCACGACGGCCGCGTCCGCCGCCGCCCCGCCCGCCCCGGCACCTCGGCCCGGGCCGAAGTCCCAGGTGGCGACGGTGTACCCGAGCGCCGCCACGGCGGCGGTGGCGAGCCCGGCGGCGAGGACGGCCGTACGACGGGACAGCCGGGCGGAGGGACGGAGAGCGCGTCGGCCCGGTAAGAGGCGCGCCAGGCGTCCCGCGCGGCCCTCGGTGGAGGTCGTCCCCGTGACGGTCTCCACCCGGCGCAGGAGGGCCTCGGTGGAGATCCGGGCGGCGTGCGTCCGGGCCAGACAGGCGTGCACGATCTCCCGCCAGGCGTCCGGGAGTTCGGGGGACAGCCGCAGTTCGGCGGCGCCGCGGGCGTGCGCGACGGCCGCGTCCCGGCGGGCCGTCGGGGTGGCGCCGGGCAGCGGGAAGGAGCCGGTGAGCACGAGATGGGCGAGGACACCGAAGGCCCACACGTCGGCGGACGGGCGGATCCGGCGGCCCCGTTCGCCGATCTCGGCCCACAGCAGCTCGGGCGGGGTGTAGTCGGGGGTGGAGAAGGCGGGGGTGTAGGCGTGGGTGCCCTCCAGTTCGCCGGCCATGTTGAAATCGGCCAGCCGGGCCGAACCGTCCGCCATCAGCAGCACGTTGGCGGGCTTGAGGTCGCCGTGCACCCAGCCCGACCGGTGCAGTTGGGCGAGGCCCGCGCAGACCTGGGCGAGCAGCGGCGGCCCGGCGGCCGGGCGCGGGGTGCGTCTCAGCAGGGCGGACAGCGACGTCTCGGCCTTCTCCAGGACCAGCACGGTGGCGCCGTCGAGATGCGGGCGGCCGGGGTCGTCCACGGTGAGCGTCTCGTAGAGCCGGATCAGCCGCGGGCTGGACAGCCGGCTGAGCAACTCCGTCTCCCGCTCGGCCAGTTCGCGCAGATGGGTGAGTTGGCGCGGGGTGTGGGTGCCGGTGGGCAGGAACTTCAGGGCGGCGGTCTCGGGCAGATCCGTCGGCGTCCGTGCCGCGGCATCGTTGTCAGACGCCTTTCCCGGGGGCCGCCGCCGGGCCGCGTAGACGCTGCCGAACGCGCCGCTCGCGAGGGGTTCGCGCACCTCCCAGCGGCCGATCCGGTAGCCGGGCGGCACCCGGACCGTGGGGGAGCCCGGGGAGCCGGGGGAGCCGCTCACCGCCCGGTCACCTCCAGCAGCGCCAGGTCGTCCTCGCGCACCAGGTCGAAGCGGAGCGCCAGCGAGACGAGGGACTCCTTCTTGCCGTTGAGGCGCGGTCCGGGGTCCGCCGTCTCCGGGCCGGGCTTGAGGCGCAGCTTCACGGCCAGATAGTCGATGTTCCACTGCACCGAGGTGCGGGAGGCGGCCGGCCAGCCGGGCCGCAGCCGGGTCACGACCTGCTCGACCGTGGGCAGCGGGGCGTGCGGCGCGCCGCGCAGCCTCGGCTCGCACAGGGCGGCCAGCACCGCGAAGTAGCGCTTCGAGCGGTCCAGCGCGAAGGCGGGCGCGGTCGTCGCCCCGTCCAGGCCGGACGCGGCCCCCAGATAGTCGTGGCGGGGCGCCCACACCTCGACCGGCAGCAGATCGCCCGCCGCGGGCAGCACGATCCGGGCGAACTCGAAGGGGACCGGCGCGTCCAGCCGTCCCGGCGCGACCTTGATGTGCTCGCCCGCGCCCTCCGGGTTCTCCACCACATAGGTCTGCTCGCGGCTGAAGTTGCCCAGTATCCAGAACGCGCCCTGCGCGGTGATCTCGCCGGCCCGCCGGGAGACCCCCTCGTGGGGGATCGCCAGGTCGTTGTCGCGCGCCGAGCGCCCGAAGGTCAGCCGCTCACCGGGGGCGAGCCGGAGGGGGCGCCGGGGCTCCTGGCCGCCGCGCCCGTCGCCCGGGTCCGCCGGTGGTACGACGATGATGCTGTACACGCTGTGTCTCCCGCTCCCCACCCGCGCCTACCGCATCAGAGTGGGCGACGGAACGGGGCCGTGTCACGGTGTGACACGGCCCCGGGACGGAATGGCGCGAACTGGTCACTGGCAGCGCCGGTTCGGCGCCGCGTCAGTACCGCGGACGCTTGAACCAGTCCGCGCTGGCGCGCTTCGCGGCGAAGACGATCACCAGGACCGCGAGGATCATGATGAGCAGGCCGAGGCCGTAGATCGCGAGCGAGAAGATGCCGCTCACGATCGCGAACGAACCGTAGACGATCGAGCAGACGCGTACGCCGTTGCGGCCGTTCGCGTACTGGAGCAGCAGCACCACGCCGAGCACCGCGAAGACCGCGGCCAGGCCGATGAAGAAGACGACGACGCCCTTGCCCAGGTCGGCGAGGCGCTCGGCCTCGGCGTCACCGGTGACGCCGGCCTCCAGCATGGTCTTGTCCCACTGGGTCAGCTCCCTGATGTAGACGCCCGAGATGATGACGTGCGCCAGGGCGATCACACCGAGCAGGATCTGCGCGGCGCGCGTGATGCTCGGGATCTGGGTGGGGACGTAGCCGCCGCCGTACGGCTGGGAGACCGGCGGGGCCGCCGGGTAGCCGTAGCCCTGCTGCGGGGCTCCGTACCCCTGCTGCGGGGGCTGGCCGGGGTAGCCGTAGCCGGGAGGGCCGGGCTGCTGGGGCGGCTGCCCGTAGGGGTTGTTCGGGTCGCCGAAACTCATGGCGGTCCTTCCTCCGTAGTGCACCGGGGTGCGGGGACGTCGGGCGGCGCGGTTTCGGAGGAAGAGGTACAGATGCGGTTGGTCCCCCCGGTACAGACCGCGGCACTGTGCCGTCAATCGTTCTGCAATGGCCGGTTTGTTGTCCAGCCGCATTCCGCAGGTGTTGTGCAAGTGCAACATCCGCGATCAAGAACGCGCGGCAGGTGCCGGGCGCCGGGCGCCACCTGCGGGGTCACCCGGATTGGAACCCGGGACCGGTCATCCGGGAGGATGGGTCCATGACCGCCCAGATTCTCGATGGCAAGGCCACCGCAGCCGAGATCAAGTCCGATCTGACCGCCCGCGTGGCGGCGCTGAAGGAGAAGGGCGTCACGCCCGGCCTCGGCACGATCCTCGTCGGCGACGACCCCGGCAGCCAGAAGTACGTCGCGGGCAAGCACCGCGACTGCGCCCAGGTCGGCATCGCCTCCATCCAGCGCGAGCTGCCCGCCACGGCCACCCAGGAGGAGATCGAGGCGGTCGTCCGCGAGCTGAACGACGACCCGGCGTGCACCGGGTACATCGTGCAGCTCCCGCTGCCCAGGGGCATCGACGAGAACCGTGTCCTGGAGCTGATGGATCCGGCCAAGGACGCCGACGGTCTGCACCCCATGAACCTCGGGCGTCTCGTCCTCAACGAACCCGCCCCGCTGCCCTGCACCCCGCACGGCGTCCTCACGCTCCTGCGGCGGTTCGGCGTGGAGATCAAGGGCGCGGAGGTCGTGGTCGTCGGCCGCGGTGTCACCATCGGCCGCCCGATGCCGCTGCTGCTCACCCGGCGCAGCGAGAACGCCACCGTCACCCAGTGCCACACCGGCACCCGGGACCTGGCGGCGCACCTGAGGCGCGCGGACATCATCGTCGCGGCGGCGGGCTCCGCCCATCTGATCCGCGCCGAGGACGTCAAGCCGGGCGCCGCCGTCCTCGACGTCGGTGTCTCCCGCGACGCCGAGGGCCGGATCCTCGGGGACGTCCACCCGGACGTGCGCGAGGTGGCCGGCTGGATCTCCCCGAACCCCGGCGGGGTCGGCCCGATGACCCGCGCCCAGTTGCTCGTGAACGTGGTCGAGGCGGCGGAACGCAGTGTCGGCTGACGGCGCCCCGGGCGGACCCGGGGACGACAAGGACACGCGGGGCACGCGCCCTGCGCCGGACGTGCGGGACCCCGACGAGATCGAGGTGCGCGACCCCGTCAGCGCGCCGGGCCCCGACGGTGTGCCGCGCCGCACCACCCGCCGCTTCCCGAAGTTCACCCGGGACACCGCCCGCCCCGAGGGCGGCGGCCGGGCGGCGGACGCGGACGCCGCGCTGGCGGCCCGGCAGTGGCCGATCATCGCGGTCCTGGCGACGGTCGCGCTCGGCCTGCTGCTCACCGCGCTCGACCAGTTCCGGATCGGGACGATACTGATCGGCGTCGCCCTGCTGGCCGGTGGGGTGCTGCGCTGGCTGCTGCCCAACGTCGGCATGCTCGCCGTCCGCTCCCGGTTCACGGACATGGTGACGTACGGGGTGCTGGGCTCGGCGATCGTCCTGCTGGCGCTGATGGCGCAGCCCGATCCGTGGTTGCAGATCCCCTTCCTCAAGGACACCCTGCACTTCACGGTCGCCAACTGACGTACGCGCGGCGGCCCGTCCTCTCCCCCGAGAAGGACGGGCCGCCGTCGTGTTCCACGCTCGCGCACGGTGACGGCCCGTTCAACGGCTGTCCACGCGCTGTGTCATGGAAGTGACGGTTCCGGAACCGTGTGGCGGTCCTGCCACGGGCGCGCGCCTGATGTGCGCTCGTCGTGCCGATACGTTGACAGTTCGGCCATGTGTCCCGAATCGTCGGTACCTCGGGGTCCGCGTGGCCCGTGGGGGACGGTGTGCAGGGAGGGGGCCGATGGCGCGCCGGAAGGAACTGTCCGACGAACTCGACCCGCAGGTACGGGAGTTCGTCGAGCTGCTGCGCGGGGTCGTGGACCGGGCCGGGCTGACCCCACGGACGCTCGCCGACCGGACCGGCTACGGCCGGGCGTCCTGGGAGCGTTACCTCGACGGCCGGCAACTCGCCCCCAAGGGCGCGATCGCCGCCCTCGCCGAGGCCACCGACACCCCCGCCGACCGACTGACCGCCGCCCGGGAACCGGCCGAACGCGCCTGGAGCCGCGCGGAGCTGCGGAACGCGGGGACGCGGGACGCGCTGCGGATCGTACCCACGCCGGAGCCCTCCGGACGGCCGCGATGGGCGCTCTTCGTGGCCGGGGTCATGGGCGCGGTGACGGTGGTCGTCGGCGGCTTCCTCCTCACCGGCGACGGAGACCCGAAGCCGATGTCCGGCCCCGACCGCACCCCGCCCCCGTCGGCGACGTCCCCCACCGCGCCGCCCTCCGGGGTGCTGTGCGGCGGCTCGGCGTGCACCGGCCAGGACGCCGAGGAGATGGGTTGCAGCGGCGACCTCGTGACCACGGCCCGCAGCGCGACGGTCGGCGCGGTGGTGGTCGAGGTCCGCTACAGCAGGACCTGCGGCACGGCCTGGGGGCGGATCGTGCAGGCGACCCCGGGCGACTCGGTACGCGTGACGGTCGGCACGACCCGCCAGACGGCCCGCATCACCACGACCGGCGACACGATCGCCTACACCCCGATGATCGCGGTCCCGAACCCGGCCCGGGCAACGGCCTGCGCGGAACTGGCTTCGGGGGAGACGGGGTGTACGGGGTAGCGGGTGTGGTGCGGTTGTCGGCCGGATGGGGTGCGGAGGGGGTGTACGGCGCAGGTCGGCTCGGCGGAGTGCATGGCGCCCGGCGGGCGGACGGGGTGCACGGGCAGGTCGGCCGCTCACGACGTGGGGCGTACGTCGGCCGGACGGGTGGCTGTGGTGTGGCGGTGGGAGGAAAAAGCGGCGTGGGGGAGGAATAGCCGCGTCCGCTGCGGGCACGCGAACCGTACCCCCACGGGATCCGGCACGACCCGGTCCCCCCGCCGCGGCGGTCGTACGGTTCCTTCTCTCCCGGACCGGCGGCCGTCGCGGTGCAAGAGGGGTCCACTCTGTGGGACGGGCCACATGGCCCCGGCCGTCCGGGGTCCCGGCGGCGCGATAGCCTGACCGCTGGTCGGATCTCTTGATACCAAGAGATCGATCATTTGTACGTCCCGTCCGGGGCAGGGACGCCCCACCGAGCTGTCATACGGAGAACGCCATGACCCGCACTCCCGTGAACGTCACCGTCACCGGCGCGGCCGGCCAGATCGGTTACGCCCTGCTCTTCCGCATCGCCTCCGGCCAGCTCCTCGGCGCGGACGTGCCGGTCAAGCTGCGCCTCCTGGAGATCACCCCGGCGCTCAAGGCCGCCGAGGGCACCGCGATGGAGCTGGACGACTGCGCGTTCCCGCTTCTCCAGGGCATCGACATCAGCGACGACCCGAACGTCGCGTTCGACGGCGCCAACGTCGCCCTCCTCGTCGGCGCCCGCCCCCGCACCAAGGGCATGGAGCGCGGTGACCTCCTGGAGGCCAACGGCGGCATCTTCAAGCCGCAGGGCAAGGCCATCAACGACCACGCCGCGGACGACATCAAGGTCCTCGTCGTCGGCAACCCGGCCAACACCAACGCCCTGATCGCCCAGGCCGCCGCCCCGGACGTACCGGCCGAGCGCTTCACCGCGATGACCCGCCTCGACCACAACCGCGCGCTGACCCAGCTCGCGAAGAAGACCGGCTCGACCGTCGCCGACATCAAGCGTCTGACGATCTGGGGCAACCACTCCGCCACCCAGTACCCGGACATCTTCCACGCCACGGTCGGCGGCAAGAACGCGGCCGAGGTCGTCAACGACGAGCAGTGGCTGGCCGACGAGTTCATCCCCACCGTCGCCAAGCGCGGTGCGGCGATCATCGAGGCCCGCGGCGCGTCCTCCGCCGCCTCCGCGGCCAACGCCGCCATCGACCACATCCACACCTGGGTCAACGGCACCGCCGACGGCGACTGGGCCTCCATGGGCATCCCGTCCGACGGCTCCTACGGCGTCCCGGAGGGCCTGATCTCCTCCTTCCCGGTCACCACCAAGGACGGCGTGTACGAGATCGTCCAGGGCCTGGACATCAACGAGTTCTCCCGCGCCCGCATCGACGCGTCGGTGAAGGAGCTGGAGGAGGAGCGCGAGGCGGTCCGCGCCCTCGGCCTCATCTGATCCGACCTCGCCCGATCCGGCCTCACCCGGCTCTGCCTCACCTCACGGGCCCCGCTCCGGTCTCCTCCGGAACGGGGCCCGTCGGCATGCCCCGCCCCGCACCCGGTGCCGGGACCCGCAGTCCCGCCACCACAACCACCGTCGCCGCCAGGACCACCGCGCCGACCGTGCGCAGCGCCGGCCCCATCCCGGTGCCGAGGCCGCCGTGACCGGCGAGGACCGTTCCGGCGACCGCCACGCCGAGCGCCGCGCCGATCTCCCGGGCCGAGGTGCCGAGCCCGGAGCCGAGCCCGGCCTGCCGCGCCGGAAGGGCGGCCACCACGCCCAGGGTCAGCGCGGGCATCGACAGTCCCGTACCGGCCGAGATGACCAGCAGCCAGCAGGCGTAGAGGGGATACGGCGTGCCGGGCCCCGCGGTGGACGCGGCGAGCAGGCCGAGCCCGATCAGGGCGAGACCCGCGCCGATGAATCGATAAACCTCACTGCGATTCGAATGCAGGGTGACGGCTGCGATTTCAGCGTCACTTTGCGGAAGTAGGAAGAGATGTCGGAGTTTATTGTGTCGAGCCGTGAATTCGGTGACGACGAGGTGAGTGCTCTCGCCGCTCAGGCAGGGTTTTCTGTTCTGCCCAATGCGGTGGTGACCGCCGTTAATGCAGACGGCATCCGCTCTCGCGGCTTCATTGTCCCGCGGGCTCAAGCCTGGAGCGTTTGGAATCGCTTGCATCAGTTGCACGCCTCTGGCTCAGGTTGGTACCCGGTTCTGTCGGTATTGGATCCTAGATCCTTGATCCGGCACATTCCCGGAGAATTCTCCCCGTCTGGCCGGGAAGCTGTAGCTGTCGCTGTGATTCGTGACCCGGATGAGGTGATTGCCGAAATGGTGGCCGCCTTCTTGGCGGATTCCCTCGACAAGAGCCCGGACAGGGAGACTGAGCAGGAGTGGCTGGAGGTCCTCAACCCGCAGAATCTAGCCACCTCCTTGATGGGACCCATTGACGCCCCTCTGGCCGGTGACCCCTGGTCTGGTTTCCTTTCCTGGAAAACGGAGCTATGGATGTGTCTGGTGGAGGCAGGGCACGGATACGAGATCCCCGTACTGTTGCAGAAGCTTCCCCATGCCCCCAACTGGTACGTCGACAGGGTGCAACGCGGATTGGAGCCTGCAGACCACCTGGCTTTCCTGTGCAGTTGGCGGCGACGCTTCGGTGCCGAACTCTTTTACATTGACGGCAGTAATCTACGGTTGGCTGTCAGCCGCCCTCCCCTCACGCCGTCGACTGCCGCACAAGCCGCCGTCGAACTATTCGCCTACTCCAGCGACGCCGCGCCGGACCTGCCCACACTTGCCGACGGAGAAATCCGCTCGACCGTATGGACCTGTTGGTGGGACTGAGCCTTTCCCACCCTGACAGCGTTGGCAACGTGGTGGTCGGGTCTGCGGAACGACGAAGCTGCTGGTAGACGACCTGTGTCCAATCCCTAAACTTCTAACCCGAGAGGGTGGCCAGTTAGTAGTGACTTCGGTTTCTGGAAGCACCGCGTCGGAGGACCCTGGGGAAGTCTTCGACAACCTTGCTGAAGGTGACACAGGCGACCTTGCTGTGAGCCCTGACGTACTGCGTTCCGGGAGGAGTTGCTGACTTCATGGCCGGAAGTCGAAGGGCGTTCCGGCGGCGCCTGCTTGGTCGTTCTCTCGGATCTTGCGGCTCCGAGTGCCGGTGCGTCTCGCGGGGCCGAGCGGGGTCTGGCGCGTGCTGCTGCAAGCGTCTGCTCCGGATGGCCTGACCAGGCATGGGACCGGCCCAGGCCCATCTAGTGGTGCCCAGCCCGGGAACGGGTCCAGCCACGCGGGATGCGTACTTCCTCGGCGAGCTCGATCGCACGCCCGAAGTCGTCGGCCTCCGAGGCGATGGCGACGGCGTGAACGCCGACGTTCACCAGTCCCCAAGTGACGCCGAAGTCCGGCAGCTCCCCTGTGGCCAGGGCGAGCGCACGGGCTTCGGCCAGACGGGCGTCGGCATGGTGCCGGGTATCCACCCGCGATGGTTGCAGCGCGCAGGTGCAGCATGCCCCGCATGGCCTCGATCCCCGCCGGACGGCGTGACTCCTGGACATCGACGTCCCGCAGAGCAGTCGACCACCCGCAGACCCACGTCGTATCGCCCGGATGTCATCGTGGTCTGCGCGCGGGAAGGCGTGCATGGGGGAGGCGTCCTTCTGCCCGCATTCCACCTTCGACAACAGCGACTTCGACACATGCGCCCGCATCGCCAGCCCTTGCTGCGTGAGTCCGCGCTGCTTCCGGACACGGGCGATCCGAGCGCCGGTGTGTTCATCGATGCTCTGCGACACGGCGAACTCCTTCCTGAAGAAGTTCCGGTGGACGACCGAGGACCAGAACGAGGTCTCCCTGCTGATCGCCGACCAGAAGCTCACCCCGCGCGAGGCGGCGCGGAAGTGGGCCGACAGCCACGCCTCCACCTGGAAGGCGTGGCTGCCGTGACCTCCGGGGCGGGTCAGGCGTGCGGGGCCGGGTGGTGGTGGCCCGGCACCATCCGCGCGGTCACGCCGAAGCGGTTCCAGGCGTTGATCACCGCGATCGCGGCGATCAGATGGGCCAGTTCGGCCTCCTCGAAGTGCGCGGCGGCGTGCGCGTACACCTCGTCGGGCACGAAACCGTCGGTGAGGACGGTGACCGCGTCGGTCAGCGCGAGGGCCGCCAGCTCCTTCTCGGTGTAGAAGTGCGGCGACTCCTCCCAGGCCGAGAGCTGGACGATCCGCTCCACGCTCTCCCCGGCCGCCAGCGCGTCCTTGCTGTGCATGTCGATGCAGTACGCGCAGTGGTTGAGCTGGGAGGCGCGGATCTTCACCAGTTCGTAGAGGACCGGGTCGACGCCCCGGCGGGCGGCTCCGTCCAGGCGGACCATCGCCTGGAACACCTCGGGGGCGTGCTTGGCCCAGGGCAGCCGGGCGGTGGGTTCGGGGGCGTACGGGGCTCGTCGTTCGGTGGTCATGTCCTCGACCCTAGGGTCGAGGCAGCCCACGGGTATGGTCCATTTCCATGACGGAAACGTGGGCCATTCTCGGGGTCGACCTGCATCTCGAACCGTCCGGGCCGGGCGTGCGCCGAGGGCTCACCGACGCCCTGCGCGAGGCGGTCCGCGGCGGGCGCCTCGCCCCCGGCACCCGGCTGCCGTCCTCCCGCTCCCTCGCCGCCGACCTGGCGCTGGCCCGCAACACGGTCGCCGCCGCCTACTCCGACCTCGTCGCCGAGGGCTGGCTCACCGCCCGGCAGGGCTCCGGCACCCGGGTCGCGGACCGGTCCGTCGTCCCCTCCTCCGGAGCGGCCCCGCGTCGGCCCGCCCGCGCCCGGTCGCGCCACGACCTGCGCGCCGGCCTCCCCGACCTCGCCTCCTTCCCGCGCGCCGCCTGGCTGCGCGCCGCCCGCCGCGCCCTCGCCGTCGCGCCCTACGACGCCCTCGGCTACGGCGACCCGCGCGGCCGCCCCGAACTGCGCGCCGCGCTCGCCGGCTATCTGGCCCGCGCCCGCGGGGTGCGCGCCGACCCCGAACACATCGTGGTGTGCGCCGGTTTCGCCCACGCGCTGCACATCCTCGCCACGGTCCTGCGGGCGCGCGGGACACGCACCCTCGCCGTCGAGTCGTACGGCCTGGACGCGCACTGGCGGCTGGCGGAGACCGCGGGTCTGCCCACGGTGCCCCTGCCGTTCGACGAACACGGCACGGATCCGGGGGAGTTGGCTCCCGGCGGCGCGGTCCTGCTCACCCCCGCGCACCAGTTCCCGACCGGCGTGGCGCTGCACCACGACCGGCGCTCTGCCGTCGTGGAGTGGGCGCGCCGCACCGGCGGACTGGTCCTGGAGGACGACTACGACGGCGAGTTCCGGTACGACCGCCGGCCCGTGGGCGCGCTCCAGGGCCTGGACCCCGACCACGTGGTGTATCTGGGCACGGCCAGCAAGTCGCTGGCCCCCGGTCTGCGCCTGGGCTGGATCGTGGCCCCGCCCGGCCTGGCCCGCGAACTCGCCGCCGCCAAGGGCGCGGTGGACACCTGCGGGGTCCTGGACCAGTTGACCCTGGCGGAGTTCATCACCTCCGGCGCCCACGACCGTCACGTACGCGCCTCCCGCCTCCGCTACCGGCGCCGCCGCGACGCCCTCGTCTCGGTGCTGGCCGAGCGCGCCCCCTGGGTCCGCGTCACCGGCATCGCGGCGGGCCTGCACGCCGTCCTGCGCCTCCCGCCCGGCACCGAACGCGACGTGATCCGCGCCGCCGCCCACCTCGGCCTGGCCCTCGACCCCCTGACCCCCCGCCACCACCACCCCGACGCGACCGGCACACCCCCGGACGCCCTGGTGATCGGCTACGCCACCCCACCGGACCACGCCTGGACCCCCACCCTGACCACCCTGTGCACAGCCCTGGGGGTCTCGGACCCCGGGACCGACCTGGGCTGAACCTCCCCAGGGGCACGGGGAACTGCGCGACCGGCCACGACGGCGCCGCAGCCCTCCACGTAACGCCACCACCCCTCACCCCGGCCCAGCGCCGGCGTCCGGCGCCTCCCCGAACCGCGCCAACGCGAGCGCCCCCGCCACCGCCACCGCGAAGCCCAGGACCGCCACCCACGCCCAGCCCTCCCGCGTCCCGTCGCCCAGCCAGATCACGCCCACCAGGGCCGGCCAGACCGTCTCGCCGATCACCATGCCGGCCGTCGCCGCCGTCACCGAGCCGCGTTGGAGGGCCGAGGTCAGGGAGAGGAACGCCGCGCCGCCGCCGAGGAGCAGGGCGTACAGGGACGGGTCGCTCAGCAGGGGGCCCAGGGACAGCGTGTCGATCAGGCGGACCGCGACCTCCACCACGCCGAAGCCGAAGCCCGCGCCCAGGCCCAGCACCAATGACCGCCCCCGTTCCGGCAGCCACCGTCCGGACAGGCCGAGGGCCAGGACCGCGACCGCCGTGCCGAGCATCGCCCAGGGCAGCCACCCCGGCCCCGTCTCGTCGCCCTCCGGGCCCGCGGCGAGGCCCAGCAGCGCCAGGCCCGCGCAGACCACGCCGACGGCCGTCCACTCCGTCCGGCTCAGCCGTACCCGCAGCAGCCGCGACGCGACCACCGCCGTCACCGCGAGGCTCGACGCCAGCGCCGCCCCCACGGCGTAGATCGCGAGGGAGCGCAGCGCCAGGATCTGGAACACGAACCCGAGCCCGTCCAGCCCCAGGCCCGCCAGATAGCGCCACTGCCGCAGCGCCCTCAGCAGCAGCGCCGCCTCCCCGCCACCGCCCCCGGAGGCGGCGCGCGCGGCCATCGCCTGCAACACCGTCGCCGTACCGAAACACACCGCAGCGCCGAGGGCGCACACCATTCCGAACACCACAGACGGACTGTAGGCCGACAGTCCCCGGGCGGACGGTAGGCTGCTGACCGGGCCGTGACTGGCGCGCTGGGATGGGACGGACCATCGGGGAGCGGCCTGTGAGTGACCGAGTGCCGTGCGCCTGGGCCAGACCGAGAACCGTGACCGCTTCACGCCCACGCCACCGGAGGCCGACGCCATGTCAGAGCAGCAGTCCCGCCCCGCCGAGAACCTCTCCACCCAGTCGACCGCCTTCCGCGCGGCCCTCGACGTGATCCGCGCCGTCGAGCCGCGCGTCGCCGACGCCATCGGCCAGGAGGTCGCCGACCAGCGCGAGATGCTCAAGCTGATCGCCTCCGAGAACTACGCCTCCCCGGCCACCCTCCTCGCGATGGGCAACTGGTTCAGCGACAAGTACGCCGAGGGCACCATCGGCCGCCGCTTCTACGCCGGCTGCCGCAACGTCGACACGGTCGAGTCCCTCGCCGCCGAGCACGCCAAGGAGCTGTTCGGCGCCCGGCACGCCTACGTCCAGCCGCACTCCGGCATCGACGCCAACCTCGTCGCCTTCTGGGCGGTCCTCGGGGCCCGCGTCGAGGTCCCCTTCCTGGAGAAGACCGGCGCCCGCCAGGTCAACGACCTCACCGAGGCGGACTGGGCCGAGCTGCGCCAGGCGTTCGGCAACCAGCGCATGCTCGGCATGTCCCTGGACGCCGGCGGCCACCTCACCCACGGCTTCCGCCCGAACATCAGCGGCAAGATGTTCGACCAGCGCTCCTACGGCACCGACCCGGCGACCGGCCTCATCGACTACGACGCCCTGCGCGCCTCCGCCCGTGACTTCAAGCCGCTGATCATCGTCGCCGGCTACTCCGCGTACCCCCGTCTGGTGAACTTCCGGATCATGCGCGAGATCGCCGACGAGGTCGGCGCGACCCTCATGGTCGACATGGCGCACTTCGCGGGCCTGGTCGCGGGCAAGGTGCTCACCGGCGACTTCGACCCGGTCCCGCACGCCCAGATCGTCACCACCACCACCCACAAGTCGCTGCGCGGCCCGCGCGGCGGCATGGTGCTGTGCGACGACTCCCTCAAGGACCAGGTCGACCGCGGCTGCCCGATGGTCCTCGGCGGCCCGCTCCCGCACGTCATGGCCGCCAAGGCCGTGGCCCTCGCCGAGGCCCGGCAGCCCGCCTTCCAGGACTACGCCCGGCGGATCGTCGACAACTCCCGCGCGCTGGCCGAGGGCCTCACCAGCCGGGGCGCCACCCTGGTCACCGGCGGCACCGACAACCACCTCAACCTGATCGACGTGGCGTCCTCCTACGGCCTCACCGGCCGCCAGGCCGAGGCCGCGCTCCTCGACTCCGGGATCGTCACCAACCGCAACGCCATCCCCGCCGACCCGAACGGCGCCTGGTACACCTCCGGCATCCGCATCGGCACCCCGGCCCTGACCACCCGCGGTCTCGGCACGGCGGAGATGGACGAGGTCGCCGCCCTGATCGACCGGGTCCTCACCGCCACCGAGCCCGGCACGACGAAGTCCGGCGCCCCCTCGAAGGCCGCCCACGTCCTGGACGCGAAGATCGCCGACGAGATCTCCCACCGGGCCACCGACCTGGTCGCCGGCTTCCCGCTGTACCCCGAGATCGACCTCGGCTAGACACCCCCCCGAGGCGCGGGGCCGCATCCCTGTGCGGCTCCGCCCCGGGGCGCGGGCGGCCACGACGGCGCCGTGGTTCCCCGTGTACCCGCACCGCCCCACCTCGGGCCGAGCCCACCCCCGGGCTCTGCGAGAATGGGGGACATGGCCCCCGCTGAAAAGCCCCGCGTGCTCTCCGGAATCCAGCCCACCGCAGGCTCGTTCCACCTCGGCAACTACC
>NZ_JAANNX010000171.1:0-1730 GCF_013363615.1 Streptomyces sp. CAI-85
CGTCCGCTTCATCGAGGAGATGTGCAAGATGCGCGCCTTCGGCCGCATCTGGGACGAGGTCACCCGCGAGCGCTACGGCATCGAGAACGCCAAGCAGCGCCGCTTCCGCTACGGCGTCCAGGTCAACTCCCTCGGTCTGACCGAGGCGCAGCCGGAGAACAACGTCCAGCGGATCGTGCTGGAGATGCTGGCCGTCACCCTCTCCAAGGACGCCCGCGCGCGTGCCGTGCAGCTCCCGGCCTGGAACGAGGCCCTCGGTCTGCCCCGGCCCTGGGACCAGCAGTGGTCGCTGCGCATCCAGCAGGTGCTGGCCCACGAGAGCGACCTGCTGGAGTACGAGGACATCTTCGAGGGCTCGCACGTCATCGAGACGAAGGTCCGGAAGCTGGTCGAGGAGTCCCTCGCGGAGATCGACCGGATCCAGGAGATGGGCGGCGCGATGGCCGCCGTCGAGTCCGGCTACCTCAAGTCGCAGCTCGTCTCCTCGCACGCCGAGCGCCGGGCCCGGATCGAGTCCGGGCAGGAGAAGATCATCGGCGTCAACATCTTCGAGACCACCGAGCCCAACCCGCTGACCGCCGACCTCGACACGGCGATCCAGACGGTCGACCCGGCCGTGGAGGCCCGGGTGATCGCCTCGCTCCAGCAGTGGCGCGACACCCGCTACCAGCCGCCGTTCAACCACCCGCGCCCCTGCAAGGCGCTGGAGCGGCTGAAGGAGGCCGCCAAGGGCACCGACAACCTCATGGAGGCCACCCTGGAGTGCGCCCGCGCCGGTGTCACCACCGGCGAGTGGGCCGGGGCCCTGCGCGAGGTGTTCGGCGAGTTCCGCGCCCCGACCGGGGTGTCGTCCGCGCCGGTGGCCGTCCCCGCCGAACAGGGCTCCGCCCTCGCCGAGGTGCGCGCGAAGGTGGACGCCACCGCCCGCGAACTGGGCTCGGGCAAGCTGCGGTTCCTGGTCGGCAAGCCGGGTCTGGACGGCCACTCCAACGGCGCCGAGCAGATCGCCGTCCGGGCCCGCGACGCCGGCTTCGAGGTGGTCTACCAGGGCATCCGGCTCACCCCGGAGCAGATCGTGGACGCCGCCCTCGCCGAGGACGTGCACGCGGTGGGTCTGTCGATCCTGTCCGGCTCGCACGCCCAACTGGTCCCGGACGTGCTCGAACGGCTCCGTGTGGCCGGTGCCACAGATATACCGGTGATCGCCGGTGGCATCATCCCGAATGGTGACGCCGAGCAGCTCAGGGCCGCCGGTGTGGCCGCCGTCTTCACCCCGAAGGACTTCGACATCACCGGCATCATCGGCCGCATCGTGGACGAGATCCGGAAAGCGAACAAGCTCGACCCCCTGGAGGTCCCCGCATGACCGTCAACCGTCTTCGTCCGAGGCGCTCGTGTCTCGCCGTCCCGGGCAGCAACCCCCGCTTCCTGGAGAAGGCGCAGGGTCTCCCGGCGGACCAGGTCTTCCTGGACCTGGAGGACGCGTGCGCTCCGCTCGCCAAGCCCGAGGCGCGGCACACCATCGTCAAGTTCCTCAACGAGGGCGACTGGACGGGCAAGACCAGGGTCGTGCGGGTCAACGACTGGACGACCGAGTGGACCTACCGTGACGTCGTGACCGTCGTCGAGGGCGCCGGCCAGAACCTCGACTGCATCATGCTGCCGAAGGTGCAGAACGCCCAGCAGGTCGTGGCGCTGGACCTGCTGCTGACCCAGATCGAGAAGACGAT
>NZ_JAANNX010000173.1:0-1683 GCF_013363615.1 Streptomyces sp. CAI-85
CGGTCCTCCAGCTCGTCGGCGAGCTTGTGGCCGCCGCGGGCGAAGAACTTGATGCCGTTGTCGGGCATGGCGTTGTGGCTCGCGGAGAGCATCACGCCGAGGTCGGCGCCGAGCACACCGGTGAGGTGGGCGACGGCGGGCGTCGGCAGCACGCCGACCGTCAGCACGTCCACACCGGCGCTGGCCAGACCGGCCACCACGGCGGCCTCCAGGAACTCCCCGGACGCGCGCGGGTCCCGCCCCACGACGGCCACCGGCCGGTGGCCCTCGAAGGTGCCCGCCTCGGCCAGCACGTGCGCCGCGGCGACGGACAGCCCGAGCGCCATCTCGGCCGTCAGATCCGCGTTGGCGACACCGCGCACGCCGTCCGTGCCGAAGAGTCGTCCCACTTGTCCTCCTGAGGAAGCGTCAGTTTCAAAGGCTGGGCGGCCGCGGAGCGATGTCGGAGCGGCTCCCGCATCTCAGGCATTTCATGCCTTCAACATCCGATCACACAAGCCTTTGAGCACCTTGTGCCGTTATACGCCCACGGCTGCGAGAAAACGAACGCCCCGACGGCACAATGGCGTGCCGCCGGGGCGTTCGGAGTACGCGGGAGCGAGCCGGTGAGGCTCGCTCCTGATACGTACGGGCAGGCAGCGAAGCTTAACGCTTGCTGTACTGCGGAGCCTTGCGGGCCTTCTTGAGACCGGCCTTCTTGCGCTCGACCGCACGGTCGTCGCGCTTGAGGAAGCCGGCCTTCTTCAGCGGGCCGCGGTTGTTGTCGACGTCCGCCTCGTTCAGCGCACGGGCGACACCGAGACGGAGCGCACCGGCCTGACCGGAGACACCGCCACCCGCGATGCGGGCGATGACGTCGTAACGGCCTTCGAGCTCCAGCACCTTGAAGGGCTCGTTGACTTCCTGCTGGTGCACCTTGTTCGGGAAGTAGTCCTCGAGGGTGCGGCCGTTGATCTTCCACTTGCCGGTGCCCGGGACGATCCGGACGCGGGCGATGGCGTTCTTGCGGCGGCCCAGGCCGGCGGCCGGCTGCGGGTCGCCGAAGCGGGAGGCCAGCGACTCGGAGGTGTACTCGCCCTCGACGGGCACCTCGGACTCGGTGGTGTAGCTGTCGATGTCGACGAGCTCGGTCTCTTCGAGCGGCTGCTCGGCAGTGGTCTCAGCCACGGTGATACCTCAGATTCTCTTCAGCTTGGGGTGGTGTGGCCGGACTTACTGCGCGACCTGGGTGATCTCGAACGGCTGCGGCTGCTGCGCGCCGTGCGGGTGCTGGTCACCCTTGTAGACCTTCAGCTTCGAGAGCATCTGACGGCCCAGCGTGTTCTTGGGGAGCATGCCCTTGACGGCCTTCTCGATGGCCTTCTCCGGGTTCTTGTCCAGGAGCTCGTCGTAGCGGACCGAGCGCAGACCGCCCGGGTAGCCCGAGTGGCGGTAGGCCATCTTCTGGGTCCGCTTGTTGCCGGACAGGTGCACCTTGTCGGCGTTGATGATGATGACGAAGTCACCGGTGTCGACGTGGGGGGCGTAGATCGGCTTGTGCTTGCCGCGCAGGAGGGAGGCGGCAGTGCTCGCGAGACGGCCCAGGACGATGTCCTGAGCGTCGATGACGTGCCACTGGCGCGTCACATCGCCGGGCTTGGGGCTGTACGTACGCACGGTTCGTAGCCTTCGCTTCTTCAGTGA
>NZ_JAANNX010000074.1:0-23226 GCF_013363615.1 Streptomyces sp. CAI-85
TCGAGCCGATGTCGGACGTACGGGTCGTGGTCATGGACTGCACGGAGACCGGGGCGTCACCGCCGACCGCGACGGAGCCGACCTGGATCTGCCGGCTCTTGCGGCGCTCGGCAACCCTGGTCGGAACGGACGGCATGCCGAGAGAAATCGCAGTCATCTGCTGTGCAACCCCAAGTCGTGGATCAAGGCCCAGGTCCCGTCGATGGCGGGTTCCAGGCTCCGAGATTACGGCACGGGCCCCGGCACGGGCACATCACGGCGGCCAAACGCACTCGATGGAAGGCGGCCCGGCACAGAAGTGCCGGGCCGCCCTGAACGCCGTATGACCGGCGGATGTCCGTACGGAGCCGCCCTCGGCCCGTTAAGAGATCTTCACCGGGTTCACCACGTCCGCGATCAGGACGAGGAGCGTGAAGCAGACGAAGATTCCGGCCACCACGTAGGCCACCGGCATCAGCTTCGCCACGTCGAACGGGCCGGGGTCCGGGCGGCGCAGGACCTTGGCGATGCCGCGGCGCAGCGACTCCCACAGGGCGCCCGCGATGTGGCCGCCGTCGAGCGGGAGCAGCGGGAGCAT
Source organism: Streptomyces sp. CAI-85 (assembly GCF_013363615.1). Lineage (NCBI taxonomy): Bacteria > Bacillati > Actinomycetota > Actinomycetes > Kitasatosporales > Streptomycetaceae > Streptomyces > Streptomyces sp. CAI-85. Next base: position 578 of record NZ_JAANNX010000074.1, read on the forward strand.
GTTGAACAGGAACAGGGAGAGGTTGAAGCCGGCGACCACGAAGACGGCCATGGCGAGCTGCTGCGAGGCGGGGATGTCCAGCGTGGCGATCTCGCCGGTGACGCGGGCGGCGCCGACGATGCCCATCGGGGAGTCGGGCTCGCGGGGCGCGTCGCCGAAGGTGGCGTCCCACAGGGCGGGGATCTTGGCGGGCAGGGCGATCAGGGAGTCGACGGCGTCCTCGACGCGGTCGGTCATCCAGGACACGGAGCCGCCGAAGTCCTGCTTGACCACGCCGGTGGCCGCGCTGAAGCCGAGGAAGCCGGCGGTGACGTACTCGCCCTTGACGTAGGTGCCGGCGGAGTCCTTCTTGGCGACCTGGTTGGTGGCGATGGTGGCGTGCAGGGTGACGTTCCGGCCGCCGCGCTCGACGACGATCGCCACGTTCTTTCCGGCGCTGTCGCGGATGAGGTCGGAGAGCGTGGCCCACTTGTCGGTGGTGACCCCGTCGAAGGAGACGATCTTGTCGCCCTTCTTCAGGCCCGCCGCCTCGGCCGGGGAGGGCTTGTCGGTGCTCTTGCAGGTGTCGCGGTTCTCGCTCTGCGCGATGACGCAGGGCGAGACCGAGGCGACGCTGGTGGTCTCCTGCTGGATGCCGAAGCCCATGAGCACGGTGAGGAACAGGCCGATCGCGAGGATCAGGTTCATGAACGGTCCGGCGAACATGACGATGACGCGCTTCCACGGCTTGCGCGTGTAGAACATGCGCGTCTCGTCGCCGGGCCGCAGCTCCTCGTAGGCGGCCGAGCGGGCGTCCTCGATCATGCCGCGCCAGGGGGAGGTGGAGCGGGCGGTGACCCGGCCGTCCGCGCCGGGCGGGAACATGCCGATCATGCGGATGTAGCCGCCGAGCGGGATGGCCTTGACGCCGTACTCGGTCTCGCCCTTGTGCCGTGACCAGAGGGTGGGGCCGAAGCCGACCATGTACTGGGGCACGCGGATGCCGAACAGCTTGGCCGTGGAGAGGTGGCCCAGCTCGTGCCAGGCGATCGAGAAGAGCAGGCCCACGAAGAAGACCAGAATCCCGAGGATGAACATCAGGGTCGTCATGCGCGGGCCTCCGCCGTCCGTGCCGTCAGTTCCCGGGCCCGGGCGCGGGCCCAGGTCTCCGCTTCGAGGACGTCCGGCACGGTGAGCGAGGTTCCCGTGCGCGGGGTGCCGTGTTCCTCGACGATCCGCGTCACGGTCTCCATGATCCCGTTGAAGGGCAGCGCGCCCCGGCGGAACGCCTCGACGCACTCCTCGTTGGCGGCATTGAACACCGCCGGTGCCGTCCCGGCCAGCTCGCCCACGTGCCGGGCGAGGTTGACCGAGGGGAAGGCGTCGTTGTCGAGCGGGAAGAACTCCCAGGTCGACGCGGTGCTCCAGTCGAAGGCGGGGGCCGCGTCGGGGACGCGGTGGGGCCAGCCGAGGCCGATGGCGATGGGCCCGCGCATGTCGGGGGGCGTCGCCTGGGCCAGTGTCGATCCGTCCGTGAACTCAACCATCGAGTGGACATACGACTGCGGGTGCACGACCACCTCAATCCGCGAGAAGGGAATGTCGTAGAGGAGGTGTGCCTCGATGACCTCCAGTCCCTTGTTGACGAGGGTCGCGGAGTTGATCGTGATGACCGGGCCCATGGACCAGGTGGGGTGGGCGAGGGCGTCCTCGACGGTGACGTGCGCCAGCTCCGCCTTGGTGCGGCCGCGGAAGGGGCCGCCGGAGGCGGTGACCACGAGCTTGCGGACGTCGGCGCGGGTGCCGGCCGCGAGGGCCTGGAAGAGCGCGGCGTGCTCGGAGTCCACCGGGATGATCTGGCCGGGCTTGGCGAGCGCCTTCACCAGCGGGCCGCCGACGATCAGCGACTCCTTGTTGGCGAGCGCGAGCGTGCGGCCGGCCTCCAGGGCGGCGAGGGTGGGCGCGAGGCCGATGGAGCCGGTGATGCCGTTGAGGACGGTGTGGCAGTCGGAGGCGGCGACCTGGGTGGCCGCGTCGGGTCCGGCCAGGATCTCGGGCAGCGGCTCCCCGGTGCCGTACTCGGCGGCGAGCGCCTCCCGCAGCGCCGGTACGGCGTCCTCGCGGGCCACCGCGACGGTCCGCACCCCGAGCCGGCGGGCCTGCTCGGCCAGGAGGGCGACCCGGCCGCCGTTGGCGGACAGGCCGGTGACGCGGAAGCGGCCGGGGTTGCGCAGCACGAGATCGATGGCCTGCGTGCCGATCGACCCGGTGGAGCCCAGGACCACCACGTCCTTCGGGCCGTCGCCCGCGACGGGATCGTAGACGAGGTGCGGGTCGGCGAGAGGTGCTGGACTGTCGGTCATCCCCCCATTGTTGCCGCAACGGACGCGCGGCCGGACAGGGTGCCCCCTCCTGGTCCGGCCCGGCCGCTCTCGCGGTGGGCCGGGGAGGGGACACCCTGCCGTGCGGGTGTGCGATGCCTCACCCGATGGGGCGGTGCACGTTCTCCCGTTCGCTGGGTCCCGGGGTGGTGTCGGCGATCCAGGGGCCGTCGCCCGAGGGGTCGACGACGCCCTCCTCCAGCCACTCGTGGCCGCCCGCCATGACCGCCTTGACGATCACGCCGTCCGTGTCGTCCGTGTTGGCCCACAGGCGGGTGAAGAGTTCGTCGACGCGCAGCCGGGACTGGCGGCAGAAGGCGTCGGCGAGCTGGTACGCCTCACGGCCGTGCTCGCCGCGGGAGCGCAGCAGCTCGGCCCGGACGCAGGCGGCGCTCATCGCGAACAGCTCGGCGCCGATGTCGACGATCCGGCCCAGGAAGCTCTGCTTGGTCTCCATCCGGCCCTGCCAGCGGGACATGGCGTAGAAGGTGGAGCGGGCCAGCTTGCGGGCGTGGCGTTCGACGAAGCGCAGATGCGTGCCGAGGTCGGTGCCGCCGTGCCTGAACTCCTTGTACGAGGACGGCAACTGGCCCGGTCCCGCGACCAGCTTGGGCAGCCACTTGGCGTAGAAGACACCGGCGTTGGCGCCCGCCCTCGCCTTGTCCTGGAGGGACTTGTCGGGGTCGATGAGATCCCCGGCGACGGAGAGATGGGCGTCCACGGCCTCGCGGGCGATCAGCAGGTGCATGATCTCCGTCGAGCCCTCGAAGATGCGGTTGATGCGCAGGTCGCGCAGAAGCTGCTCGGCGGGGACCGCGCGTTCGCCGCGGGCCCGCAGCGAGTCGGCCGTCTCGAAGCCGCGGCCGCCGCGGATCTGGACGAGTTCGTCGGCGATCCGCCAGCCCATCTCGGAGGCGAAGAGCTTGGCGAGCGCGCCCTCGATCCGGATGTCGTTGCGGTCCTCGTCGGCCATCTGGGAGGACAGGTCGAGCACCGCCTCCAGGGCGAAGGTGGTGGCCGCGATGAAGGAGATCTTGGCGCCGACCGCCTCATGGCGGGCGATGGGCTTGCCCCACTGCTCACGGGCCGCCGACCACTCGCGGGCGATCTTCAGGGACCACTTGCCGGCGGCCACGCAGGACGCGGGCAGCGAGAGCCGGCCGGTGTTGAGGGTGGTCAGGGCGATCTTGAGACCGGAGCCCTCGGGGCCGATGCGGTTGGCGGCGGGGACCCGGACCCGGTGGAAGCGGGTGACGCCGTTCTCGATGCCGCGCAGGCCCATGAAGGCGTTGCGGTTCTCGACGGTGATGCCGGGCGAATCGCTCTCCACGACGAAGGCGGTGATGCCGCCGGGGTGGCCCTCGCTCTTGGGGACCCGGGCCATCACGACCAGGAGGTCGGCGACCACGCCGTTGGTGGTCCACAGCTTCACGCCGTCCAGGACGTAGTCCTCGCCGTCCGGCACCGCGCTGGTGGCGAGCCGGGCCGGGTCGGAGCCGACGTCCGGCTCGGTGAGCAGGAACGCGCTGATGGCGGTGGTGGCGCAGCGCGGCAGGAAGCGCTGCTTCTGCTCGGGGGTGCCGAACATCTTCAGCGGCTGCGGCACGCCGATCGACTGGTGCGCGGAGAGCAGCACGCCGACGGCGGGGCTCGCGGAGCCGACCAGGGCCAGCGCCTTGTTGTAGTACACCTGGGTGAGGCCGAGACCGCCGTACTTGGGGTCGATCTTCATGCCGAGGGCGCCCAGTTCCCTGAGGCCGTCGATCACCTCGTCGGGGATCCTGGCCTCGCGCTCGATGAGCGCGCCGTCGATCTTCGTCTCGCTGAACACGCGGAGTTTGGCCAGGAACTGTTCGCCGCGCCGGACCGCCTCCTCGGTGGGGAGGGGGTGAGGGTGGATCAGGTCGAGCCGGAAGCGGCCCAGGAAGAGTTCCTTGGCGAAGCTCGGCTTGCGCCAGTCCTGTTCCCGGGCGGCCTCGGCGACCTGACGGGCCTCACGTTCGGTGACGACGGGCTTCTTGAGGGGTGGTGCGGACATGAGGCTCACCTCGCCGCGAATCGGGATCCGGAACCGATTGGTTACCGATGGGTGCTACCCGATCGTTGGTACCCGATCCGGGGGGACCCCGCCACCCCTCTCGTGCCCCGGGCGACCCGTCCCGGCCGCCCTCGCCGCCTTGCGGGGGCCCGGTGGCGGACCGTGTCCGGGCGGCGACGCGGAGTGTGCGGGGATTGCTCCCAACGGGTGGCGCCGTGGCGCATCGGCCTGCCCCTTCCGGCCACCGCCCTCCCCGCTGATTGTCGAAGCGCTTCGACAGCCTATGGACACCCACTCCCGCTAGAGCTACTGTCGAACCACCCTCACTCGGACCTGTTCACCCTGCGCACTGTCGAAGCGCTTCACAAAGCTTGGAGAGCTGGATGGTCACCCTCGCCGAGGTCGCCCAGCACGCCGGAGTCTCGGCGAGCACGGTGAGCTATGTCCTCAGTGGCAAGCGGTCCATCTCCACGACCACCCGGCAGCGGGTCGAGCAGAGCATCCGCGAGCTGGGCTACCACCCCAACGCGGGCGCGCGCGCCCTGGCGAGCAGCCGGTCGAACATCATCGCGCTGATGGTGCCGCTGCGCACCGACATGTACGTGCCGGTGATGATGGAGATCGCCATCGCGGTGGCCACCACCGCCCGCGCCCATGGCTACGACGTCCTGCTGCTCACCGGCGAGGAGGGCCCCGACGCGGTCCGCCGGGTCACCCGCAGCGGGCTCGCCGACGCGATGATCCTGATGGACGTCCAGCTCGACGACGAACGGCTGCCGCTGCTGCGCGGCGCCGGCCGGCCCTCGGTGCTGATCGGACTGCCCGCCGACACCACCGGACTGACCTGCGTGGACCTCGACTTCACGGCGACCGGCGCGCTGTGCGTGGAGCATCTCGCCGCCCTGGGCCACCGCGATGTCGCCGTGATCGGCGAGGCCCCGGCGGTCTACGAACGGCACACCGGGTTCGCCGAGCGCACCCTCGACGGGCTGCGCGCCCGCTCCCGGGAGCTGGGCGTACGGCTGCTGCACCGGCCCTGCGAGGGCGGGTACGACGCGATGGCCGTGACGCTGGCCCGCATCCTCGACGAGCGGCCGGGCACCACCGGGTTCGTCGTGCAGAACGAGTCGGCGGTCGAACCGCTGCTCGCGCTGCTGCGCCAGCAGGGGCGGGCGGTGCCCGAGGACGTGTCGGTGGTCGCGGTCTGCCCCGAGCAGGTCGCGGTCCAGGCGTCGGTGCGGCTGACCTCGGTCGCGATCCCCGCGCAGGAGATGGGCCGGCACGCCGTGGAGCGGCTCGTGGCCAAGCTGGACGGCCGGGGCACGGACGACGTGGTGCTGCTGCCGCCCGAGCTGACGGTCCGGGCGAGTTCGGGCCCGGCACCGGCCGCCTCCTGAACCACCGCGCACGACCCCTCTCTGCACTGCTCTGTCTGCATCCCCCTGTCTGCACTCCTCCAGGAGCACAGGAGCACCCCACGTGAATCAGCCCGCCCAAGACCGGACCGGACGAGCCACCGTCAGCCTCGCGCAGTCCTCCCCCACCGTCGGCACCTTCCGGGAGCGCGACGGCGCGCTGGAGTGGACCGGACGTCAGGAGACCCTGCGGATCGAACCCTGGGGCCCCGACGCGGTCCGGGTCCGCGCCCGCCTCGGCGGCCCCCTGCTCGACGATCTGCCGGGCGCGCTGCTCCCGCAGGCGCCGCCGACGTCGTCCAGCGTGAAGACCGAGGACGGACGCGGGCTGCTGACCGTCGGCGCGCTGACCGTCGAGGTGGACGGCGAGGGGCTGGTCCGCTTCGTGCGCACCGCCGACGGCACGGAACTGCTCGCCGAGGCGCGCGCCCACTTCTGGTGGCCGGGATCCCGTCTCTACACGCCCGTCGGCAACGGCCACCACCGGCTGGAGCAGCGGTTCGCCGCCTACGACGACGAGAAGCTGTACGGCCTGGGCCAGCACCAGCACGGACGCCTCGACCAGAAGGGGCTGGTGCTCGACCTGGTGCAGCGCAACGCCGAGGTGACGATCCCGGTGCTCACCTCCAGCCGCGGTTACACCCTGCTGTGGAACAACCCGGCGATCGGCCGGGTGGAGCTGGCGGGCAACGGCACCCGCTGGGTGGCGGACTCGGCGCGTCAGATCGACTACTGGATCACGGCCGGGGATCCGGCGGACGGCCAGCGCCGCTACAGCGCGGTGACGGGCCGTACGCCGATGCTGCCGGAGTGGGCGGCGGGCTTCTGGCAGTGCAAGCTGCGCTACCGCACGCAGGACGAACTCCTGTCCGTGGCACGGGAGTACCGGCGCCGGGGGCTGCCGTTGTCGGCGATCGTCTGCGACTTCTTCCACTGGACGCATCTGGGCGACTGGAGGTTCGATCCGGCGGAGTGGCCCGACCCGGCGGCGATGGTGCGGGAGTTGGAGGAGCTGGGCGTCAAACTGGTGGTGTCCGTCTGGCCGTCGGTGTCCCCGCTGTCCGAGAACCACGCGGTGCTGGAGCAGCGCGGCTATCTCATCGGCACCGAGTACGGTCCGCCGGCCCACGCCGACTGGCCGGACAAGGGTGTCGCGTCCACGGTCCAGGTGGCGTTCTACGACGCGACGAACCCCGGCGCGCGGGACTTCCTGTGGTCCCGGATCCGGGACAACTACCTCGCGCCGTACGGCATCACGGCGTTCTGGCTGGACGCCTGCGAGCCGGAGCTGAAGCCGGGTTTCCAGGAGAACCTGCGGTACTGGGCGGGTCCCGGCCTGGAGGTCGGCAACCTCTATCCGGCGGACAACGCGCGCGCCCTCCACGACGGGCTGCGGGCCGCGGGCGAGGAGGTGATCACCCTCAACCGGTCGGCGTGGGCGGGCAGTCAGCGCTACGGCGCCGCCCTGTGGTCGGGTGACATCGGCGCCGACTTCGCGACCCTGCGCCGGCAGATCGCGGCCGGTCTCAACACCGCGCTGTCGGGCATCCCGTGGTGGAACACCGACATCGGCGGCTTCCACGGCGGCGATCCGGACGACCCGGCGTACCGGGAGGTCATGGTCCGCTGGTTCCAGTTCGGCGCGCTGTCCCCGCTGATGCGGCTGCACGGCTTCCGCGACCCGGGCATGCCGCTCGGCCCGGACATGACGGGCGGCCCCAACGAGGTGTGGTCGTACGGCGAGGAGGCCGGGGCGGTCCTGGAGACGTATCTGCGGCTGCGGGAGCGGCTGCGGCCCTATGTGCTGGACGTGATGCGGGAGGCCCACGAGGAGGGGCTGCCGCCGATGCGGCCGCTGTTCCTGGAGTTCCCCGGCGACCCGGCGGCCTGGTCGGTCGACGACGCCTATCTCTTCGGCCGGGACCTGCTGGTGGCGCCGGTGCTCACGGCGGGAGCCACCAGCCGTACGGCGTATCTTCCGGCGGGGGCGGTGTGGACGGACGCGTGGACGGGTGAGACGTACCCGGGCGGGGCGGCCGTGACGGTCGACGCGCCGCTGGAGCGGATCCCGCTGTTCCTGCGGGACGGGGCGCGGCTGCCGGTGGCCGGATAGCGGCCACGCGGCGGGCCGGCCCCGGCCCGCCGTCCGTCAACTGCTGCTGACGGTGAGGTTGTTGGTCACGAAGTCGAGGCCGCCCGAGGACGAGGTGATCTCGTACCCGAACTGCACGTCCCCGATGGTCTCGTTGCCGAACCAGCCCTTGGTGTCCTTGATCCACTTGAGGATCGGCAGGATGTTCACGGTGCCGGAGGAGGAGTCGGAGGTGCGCAGGAAGGAGAACACCTCGTTGGCGCCGTTGCTGCCCTTGTACACGCTCCAGGTGTGACCGCCGAGGGTGACGGTGCCCTGCGCGGTGCCGAGCGGTCCGACGGCGCCGTTGTAGTTGACCCAGAGCATGATCTCGTAGTCGTAGTCCGTGTCCCAGATGTCGTACGACGTGTTGTAGGCGCCGGAGGACGGGACCGTGACGTTGTAGCTGCTGGAGAGCGAACCCAGCGAGGTGATGGTCTTGTTGATGACCTTCTTGGAGTTCGGGTAGGACTTGATGCCGCCGGTGTTCGGATGGTTCGCCCAGACGCCCCAGTTCGTACCGGAGTTGGCCCAGACGCACTGGCTTCCGGCGCCGGAACCCCAGATGTTGTTGTAGAGCGTGTAGCCGCCCAGGCTGGTGTTGCCCCACTGGTCGCAGGAGTTCCAGACGGCGGCCGAGGCGGGGGCGGCGGCCGTGCCGACGGCGATGCCGAGGGCGAGGGCGGGTGCGGTCAGGGCCTGGGCGAGCCTGACCCGTGTGTGTGGTGCCATGGTGTCCCTTCCATGGGTGGGGGGAGGTGCCACGTCCCCGCGGTGAGGACGTGTTCCGCGCCGGCGACGAGGTCGAGCGTTCTCGCCTCGCCGTCGGGGGTCCGGACGTCGACGCGCACGGTGCGCGTCGGCCGCAGCACGGCTCGCAGGCCCCGGGGACCCCAGACGAGGTCGGCCCGAGCGCCGAACCGGGTGCGCACACCGCGCAGTTCGCCCGCGGGCAGCGCGGCCGGCACGGCGGGGAGCAGGACCAGCCGTTCGGGCGTGGAGTGGATCAGCGCCTCGATCAGCACGGCCGGGAGGGTGTGGGCGGCGTCGGCGTTGTAGACGTGCCGGTGGGGGTAGTGGGCGCTCATCAGGGAGGCGTGGAAGTAGTCGCCGTCCAGGACGGCGGCGAGGGCGTCGCCGACCCGGGGGCCGTCGAGGAGCCGGGCCGCGATCAGGGCGTGGTGGAGATGGCCGTGCGCGGAGTCGTTCTCGGCGCCGCGCAGGGCGAGCGCCCGGTGGGCGGCGGCCGCGAGGCGCGGGGTGTCGTACGGGGAGATCTCGTCCAGCGGCCACACGCCGTACAGATGGCTGAGGTGGCGGTGGTCGTAGCGGTCGTCGAGGCCGGGGCGGGCCCATTCGGCGAGGGCGCCGTCGGCGTTGATCCGGTGCGGCGGAAGACGGTCGGCGAGGGCCCGCCATCGGTCGGCGTCCGGGCCGGGGTGGTGCTCGGCGGCGGCGCGCAGGGCGTGGCGGGCGGCGGAGAGGTCCATGGCCGCGTCGAGGGCGCCCCAACTGCCGTTCGCGGGACGGTTCTCGGGCGAGTAGGACGGGACGACGACGATCCGGCCGTCGGCGTCGGTGCGGGTCAGGAAGTCCTCGTAGAACCGGGCGACCTCGGCGAGCGCGGCGGCGGTGCGCGGGTCGCGGACGCCGTGGGCCTCGTCGTGGTCGAGGAGCGGCTTGAGCAGCCAGTCGGTCCCGGCCGTCCACAGGTGCAGCGGGTACTCACGGCTGAAGTGGTACGACAGTCCGGACTCGCCGTCGCTGTGCGCGGGCGCGACGATGCCGCGGGCGCCGAAGACGGCGCGGGCGTTCTCCCGCCAGTCGTCGTGGTGCCGGTGGATCAGGCCGGCGAGGGCGGCGGTGACCTCGGGGAGGGCGGCGGATGTGGCGGAGGCGGTCTGGAGGTTGAGGTTCGCGTCGTGGGTGAACGCCCCGGACCAGGCGGTGTCCCAGTCGCCGGTCCACAGGCCGGTCAGCCGGGGCGGGTTGAGACCGGAGGAGCAGAGCAGGTGGTAGCGGCCGGCGGCGAAGAGGCGTTCCAGGAGCGCCGGGCTGTCCGGGCGCTTCAGCAACTCCGAGCCGGGCAGGGCGCGTTCGGCCGGGTCGGCGTGCAGGTCGAGGGTGACGCGTGTGTAGGCGGTGCGGTGCGGAGCGAGATGGCGGGCCAGGAGGGTGTCGTAGGAGTGCGGCAGGGCGGCGAGGGCGCGCCGCTCGGCGGCGAGGTCCAGGTCGCCGGTGTGGCGGCGGACCCGGGTCAGGAGCAGTACGGAGGAGGCGCCGGTGATCCGGACTCCGGGGAGGGCGAGTTCGGTGCTGCCGCCGGTGACCACGGCGAGGGTCACTCCCGTGTATCCGCGCTCGCTCGCGGGGTAGCGGGCGCGCAGGGTGAGCAGGGCGCCCTCCGGGGTGCGGACCGCGCCGTGGCCGACGGCGAGGTCGGCCGGGGCGCCGGGGAGCCGGTGGTCCAGGGAGAGGTGCAGGTCGGGGGCGGTGACGCGGTGGACGATCACGTCGTCGGCGCGGGAGACGAAGACCTCCCCGGACCGGCCGGCGCGGCGGGCGGTGACCTCGCCGGTGGTGAAGTCGACGGTGCGGCGGACGTCGTGCGGGGCGGGCGGGGGTGCCGCGGACCGGAGACGGAGCTGGAAGGCCGGGTGGAAGGGCTGGACCCACTGGAGGGCGCGGCCGTCGGTGAAGTCTTCGGCGGCGGTCAGGTCCCCGGCGAGCAACCGGTCCTGGAGGGACGGGAGTTCGGCGGCCAGCTCGGGCGGGCGGGCGTGTTCGCCGCCGTTGGGGCGGACCAGCGTGTGATGGGTGACGACGACCCGCTCGTCGTCCGGATCGCCGAACAGGAGGACGCCGTGCCGGCCGTTGCCGCTCAGGAAGGCGTCCTCCCAGCGGGCGGCGGGCCGGGGTTCCCACGTGCCGTGGACAAGGTTCACGGGCGCAGCACCGCCACGCCGTAGCGGCCGAGGGTGATCCGCCCGGTGAGCTTGTCGCCGGTGAGCAGGTCGGTGTGCGGTCCTGGCAGGTCGACGGTCACCGGGTCGCGCCCGTGGTGGAGGAGGAAGAGCAGCTCACCGCGGCGTACGGCCTCGACGGGCGCGGGCAGACCGGCGAGGACCGGGCGGGCGCCCGCCTCGGACGCGATCCGGGTGAACAGGGCGCGCAGGGCGTCCGGTTCGGGGAGCGTCGAGAGGTACCAGGCGCGGTCGCGACGCAACACGGCGGGCAGTCCGTCGAGTTCACCGCCCGTGTAGCGGGCCTCGACCGTGGCCCCCTCGGCCGCCTCGATCTCCTCCGACCACAGGGTGCCCCGGAAGCCGTCGCAGTCGGCACTCTCCCCTTCCTCCAGCGGCCACCACTCGTGCAGGACGTCGATGCCGAACAGTGCGCGCAGCCGGGCGTCCATGCCGCCGGGGCGGATCCGGTCGTCCTGGTCGGCGACGCCGGTGAGGAAGCCGCAGACCAGGGTGCCACCGCCCCGGACGTACCCGAGGAGGTTCTCGATCGCCGCGTCCGTCATCGCGTACGACTGCGGGACGACGACCAGCCGGTAGCCGCCGAGGTCGTGGTCGGGGTGGGCGAAGTCGGTGGTGAGGTGGGCCTCCCACAGGGCGCGGTGCCAGGCGTGCAGCAGGGCCGCGTGGTCGACGCGTGCGGAGGGGCGGGAGTCCTGGGCGCTCGCCCACCAGGCGTGCCAGTCGTGCAGGATCGCGATGTCGGCGTGGTTGCGGGTGCCGGTCACCTCGGCGCCGATCAGGGCCAGTTCGGCGCCGATCCGCTTGATCTCCTGGAAGGTGCGGCCCCGCTCCCCCGCGTGGCCGAGCATGCCGGAGTGGAACTTCTCGGCGCCCTGCCGGGACTGGCGCCACTGGAAGTGGCAGACGGCGTCGGCGCCTCGGGCCACGGCCTGGAAGGACCACAGCCGGTGCAGACCGCGCGGTCTGGGGTGGTTCACCGGGCGCCAGTCGACCCGGCCCGCCGCCTGTTCCATCAGCATCCAGGGGCCGCGGGCCTGGGACCGGGTGAGGTCCTGGACGAGCGCGCCGTGCCGGGCGCCGAGGGGGTCGCGCGGGTCGGGGTAGAGGTCGACGGAGACGACGTCCTCCTCCTCGGCCCAGCGCCAGGCGTCCTGCCCGAGGAACAGCGGCATGAAGTTGGTGGTGACCGGTATCCGCGGGCTGTGCCGGGTGACGATGTCCCGCTCGGCGGTGAAGCACTCCAGGAGCATGTCGGAGGTGAAGCGCCGGAAGTCCAGCACTTGGGCGGGGTTCCGGAGATGGTGCGGGGTGCGCGGCGGCAGGATGCCGTCCCAGGTGTCGTAGCCCTGGCTCCAGAAGGCCGTGCCCCAGGCCGAGTTGAGGGCGTCGAGGGTGCCGTACCGGGCGCGCAGCCAGCGGCGGAAGCGGGCGGCGGCCTCGTCGCCGTGGTCGGCCGTGCAGTACTCGTTGTTGATGTGCCACAGGATGAGCGCGGGGTGGTCCGCGTACCGGGCCGCGAGCGCCTCGGTGATGGCGGCCGCGTGGGCGCGGTAGGCGGCGCTGGAGTGGGAGAAGTGCTGCCGGCCGCCCCACCACTCGACTCGGCCGTCCTCGGTGCGGGGCAGGGTCTCGGGGTGCAGCCGGCCGAGCCACGGCGGCGGGGAGGCGGTGGGGGTGGCCAGGACCACGCCGATCCCGTGCTCGTGCAGCAGGTCCATCAGCCGGTCCAGCCAGCCGAACTCCCGTGCTCCGGGCCGGGGTTCGAGCCTCGACCAGGAGAAGACGCCGACGGTCACCGCGTTGACGCCGGCCTCGCGCATCAGCCGGACGTCCTCCCGCCAGGTCTCCTCGGGCCACTGCTCGGGGTTGTAGTCGCCGCCGAACAGCAGCCGGCCCCGGGTGACATCGCGCAGGTCCGGCCTCACACCGGCTCCCCGTACTGGATGCCCCGCCCGTTGGTGGCGACGTAGACGCGGCCGTGGATCCGCGGGTCGGCGGCGAGGGCCGCGCCGGTCCAGCCCCACCGGTGCCGGTCGTCGTCGATCCGGACCCAGCTCGCCCCGCCGTCGTCGGAGCGGTGCACGGCGGTGACGTCCTCGGTGGCGCCGACCTGGTAGACGGCCGGGTAGGGGGCCCCGGCGGCGGCCCTGCCGAAGGCGACGGTGTACGACGCCCGGCAACTGGCCGACTTGGTGAAGGACGCCCCGCCGTCGGTGGACCGGTAGAGGCCGTTCCCCTTGGTGCTCAGCCAGAGGTCGCCGGAGCACCCGGGCGCCGCCGCCAATTGGAACTGGTTGTCCCCCGAGGGGAGTTCACCCGCCCGGCCGGTGAAGGTGAGCCCGCCGTCCGTACTCGCGAACAGGGTCCCGCTGCCGGTGTCGTAGGCGTAGAAGCGCGCCGGATCGGCCGGGTCGGCGAGCGGGGTGGCGCCCGCCGGGAAGGTGGGCACCTCGGTCCAGGTCCTGCCGCCGTCCGTGGAGCGGTGGGCGGGGTACCCGGTGCCGTCCCAGTGGACGAAGCTCCAGAGCAGAACCCGGCCGTCGGCGCCCACCGCGATCGGGCCCGGCGCCTGCGCGGCGAGGTCGGGCTGCGCCGCGAAGGGCTCCCAGGTACGGCCGCCGTCGTGCGAGAAGGCACCGTTGCCGTGGTCGCCCCAGCCGGTGCGGACGACGTACGACGGCCTGGCGGCGGCCTGGGCGAGCCCCGTCGCCGTCCCGAAGACGGGGTTCGTCGCCATGCCCCGCGAGGGCGAGGCCGTGAGCCGCTCGTGGTACATCACGCCGAGGTCCCCGAGCCCGCTGATCAGATGCGCGGGACCGGTCGGCGGTGAGATCAACTGCCGTACCGAGGACTCCTCCAGGCCGCGGATCCGCGGCGCCCAGTGGCGCAGGTCGCGGGTGCCGTAGACGGTGGCGCCGGTGCCGTACAGGACGTGCCGGGAGTCGTACGGGTCGACGGCGACGGTCTGGATCCACCAGCCGAACTTGGGCCGCTCCTCACCCCACTTGAGGTAGGGCGTCTCGGAGACGTCGAGGACGGCGGTGTCCTTCAGGGAGGTCCAGGTGCGGCCGCCGTCCGTGGTCCGGTACAGGGTGTCGACGGCCGCCCAGCGGTTGTTGGTGGAGACGACGACGGTGCCGGGGCGGCGGGCGTCCACGGCGACCCCGCCGTAGCCGAAGGTGTCGCCCGCGCCGGGCACGGCCGGGGTCACGTCGGTCCAGCCACCGCCGGTGACCGCCAGTTTGTGCACGCTGCCGGCCGACTGGCCGTTGGGGCCCGGGGCGTCGGCGTACGTCACGTACAGCTCACCGGCGTGGCGGTCGTGGGCGGCCCGGACGGGGATCCTGGCGGCGGGACCGGCGGGCTGTCCGGGTACGGCCTCCCAGGTGCGGCCGTCGGTGGTGCGGTAAAGGTTCGGGGAGCCGGGGGTGCCGTCGGAGTCGCCCCAGCCGGCGTAGAGGGTGCGGCCCGCGGCCACCAGCAGGGTGACGCCCTGGCCGGTCGCGCCCGGGGTGCCCGGGAAGCCGTCGGCGGCCGCCCAGCCGGCGCCCCGGTCGGTGGACTTGAGGAGCCCGTCGTGGCGGGTGCCCAGCCACAGGGTGTCGCTGTCCCGGGGGTCGACGAGGAGACGCTCCCCGGTGCCCCGGCCGTCCTCGTTCGCGCCGAGCTTCACGGTGAGGTCGGTGCGGGTCCAGGTGGCGCCGCGGTCCTCGGAGCGCAGGAGGGCGCCGTCGCCCGCCCAGGGCTGGGCGTAGGTGCCGAGCGCGAGGTAGAGGCGGTCCGGGTGGGCGGGGTCGACGGCGAGGGCCTCCACGCCGAGCAGGTTCCAGTCGTCCCAGCCGAGGTGGTCGGTGAGCGGGGTCCAGCGCGCGGGCCCCTCGTCCCAGCGGTAGGCGCCGCCGATGTCCGTACGGGCGTAGGCGAGGCCGCGGACGGTGGGGTGGAAGAGGACGCCGGTGACGAAGCCGGTGCCGCCGATGACGACGTTGCGCCAGCGGTAGCCGCCGGTGGGGGACGCGCCGGTGGCCGGGGCGGTCGGGCCGGCCTGGGCTCGGGGGGCGGCCTGGGCGGGCGGCGCGGCCGGTACGGACAGCGCGGCGGCGGCCGCGGTGCCGGCGAGGACGGTACGGCGGGAGACGGGCATGGGGGAACCTCGCAGCGGGTGGGTGACGGGGAGCCGGGGGTGCCGTGGAGAGCCGCAGGGGTGCCGCCGGGGGGGTGTCACAGGGGTGCTCACCCCTTGACCGCGCCCGTCAGCATCCCCTTCCTGAAGTGCTTCTGGACGAACGGCGAGAGCACGGCCACCGGGAGCAGCGCCATCACCATGACCGCCATCTGCACGGCCAGACCGGACAGTTCACCGGTCTTGATGGCCTGGCCGAGCCCGACCGGGGCCTCCTGCTTCTGCACGAGCTGGATCATGACGTTCTGGAGCGGCATCATCTCCTGGTCGTTGAGGTACAGCGACGCGTTGAACCAGGCGCTCCAGTACCCGACCGCGTAGAACAGCGTGATGACGGCGAGCACCGCGCGGGACAGCGGCATCACGATCTGCCACAGGATCCGGAAGTCCCCCGCCCCGTCGATGCGCGCGCTGTCGGTCAGTTCCTGCGAGATCCCCATGAAGAAGCCGCGCAGCACCAGGATGTTGAAGACGCTGAGCGCGCTCGGCAGGATCAGCGCGAGATAGGTGTCGGTGAGACCGAGGGACTGCACCAGCAGATAGGTCGGGATCAGACCGGCGCTGAAGAACATCGTGGCGAGCAGGAGCATCAGCAGCCAGCGGTGTCCGAGCGAGCCGGTGCGGGACAGGCCGTAGGCGCACAGCACCGACACGGTCATCGAGAACGCCGTGCCGACCAGGGTGATCAGGACGCTGATCACCGCCGCCCGGGTCACCTGGCCGCCGCTGAGCAGCTCCCGGTAGGCGACGAGGGTGACGTCCTGGGGGATCATCACCAGACCGCCCGCCTCGTCGATGGTCCGGCGCGGGGACAGGCTCGTGACGACCACTATCCACAGCGGGAACAGCACGCCGAGGCAGGCCAGCGTGAGGACCAGGCCCTTGCCCGCCACACCGGCGCGGCCGGGCGCCTCCTCCCAGGCGGGCCGGGGCGGCGCGCTCCACCAGCGGGTCTTCCCGGTCACGGCGCTCACTTCTTGTACACCCCCTGCTCGCCCATGAGATGGGCGACCTTGTTCGCGGCGAGGACCAGCCCGAGGCTGACCACGCCCTTGACCAGTCCGGCGGCGGCCGCGTAGCCGAAGTCCTGGTTGCGGACGCCGTTCCACCAGACGAAGGTGTCCAGCACCTCCGAGGCGCCCGGTCCCACGGAGTCGCGTTGCAGCAGGATCTGTTCGAAGCCGACGGTCAGCGCGTCGCCGACCCGCAGCACCAGCAGCAGCGCGATCACGGGGCGCAGCGCGGGGAGCGTGACGTGCCACATGCGGCGCAGGCGTCCGGCGCCGTCCATCGCGGCCGCCTCGTAGAGGTCACCGGGGACGGAGGACAGCGCGGCGAGGAAGACGATGATCCCCCAGCCGGCGTCCTTCCACACGCTCTGCGCGGTGATCAGGAACTTGAAGGTCTCGGGGTCGGTCATGATGTCGAGGCCGTCGTAGCCGTGTTGGCGCAGGAGTTGGGACAAGATGCCCGCGCCGCCCAGGAGTTGCTGGAAGACGGCGATGACCAGCACCCACGAGAAGAAGTGCGGCAGGTACAGGATCGCCTGCGCGACCGCGCGCACCCGGGGCCTGATCACGCTGTTGATGAGCAGCGCGAGCAGGACGGGGATCGGGAAGAACAGCACCAGTTGGAGGCTGAACAGCACGAGCGTGTTCACCACGGCGTCCCAGAACGCCGAGTCCTCCATGATGCGCCGGAAGTTCTCCAGCCCCACCCACGGGCTGTGCAGCATGGAGACCACGCCGTTGTCGCTGACGTACGGGTCGTACTCCTGGAACGCGACGATGTTGCCCAGGATCGGCACGTAGTTGAAGAGCAGGAGCAGCGCGACGGCCGGCAGGGTCATCAGCAGCAGGACACGGTCGCGCCGGAACCGCAGACGCAGGCTCAGCCGGCCCGGCGGTCGCTCACGGGGCGGGGGCGGGGGCGCGGGCTCTTCCGGTATCCGGTGCGGATCGTCCGTGCCGGCCGCGTCGCGCGGCACCGTGCTGTGGGACACGGCGGTTCTCCTTGCCTCGGTCGCGGACCGTCTCGGTCCCGGATCAGCTCGCCGCCGTGCCGTTGTCGTCGAGCAGCTTCCGATACCAGTCGCGCAGTTGGTCGCCGCCCTTGCTGCGCCAGTCGGAGACGGCCTGCTGCATGTCGCCGATCTTCTTGCGGCCGCGGATGATGTCGTCCTCCAACTGCTCGAAGTCGTTGTAGAGGTTGGTGTAGCGGGCGGGCTCGGTGATCTGCATGCCGTAGAAGGCCGACTTCTTCGTGAAGGCGCCCATCCGCTGCTGCCATTCGACCTGGCCCCTGGCGACCTCGGGGAGGTCGGGGTGGGCGAGGGTGGCGGCGGGGCTGGCGATCATCACATAGGCGTTGAGGACGTCGATGTTGCCCTGGTCGGTCTTGACCGGGACGCCGTCCTTGAGGGTGTAGTGGGTGCCCTCGACGCCGTAGTTGGTGAGCATGAACTCCTTGGTGCCGTACGGCGCGGCGGTCACGTTGGCGACGGCGAGGACGTCCCGGACGACCGACTCCGGGGCCTTCCTGTTGACGAAGGCGAAGATCCCGGCGGGGTTCTTGGCCCACAGGGTGGGGTCGCCGCCGTCGTGGCCGAAGAGGTCCATGCCCCAGATCCGGAAGTCCGGGTTCTGGGTGGCCTGGGCGGCCGCCTGGCCGTACCACTGCGAGATGTCCTGGTTGTAGATCAGGAACTCACCGGCCACGAACTTGGGGGAGGGGTCGGTGGCGCTGCTCTTGCCCAGTTTGGCGTCGGGGTGGACGAGGTCGGCGGCGAACAGCTTGCGCGTCCACTCGATCGCCTCGAGGTACTCCTGGGTCTCGACGCGGTTGATCAGCTTGCCGTCGACGACGTTCCAGCCGAGCGACTTCTCGTCGCCGGACAGCACGCCGAACATGTTCCAGGCGGTCCACTTCATGTCGAGGCAGGCCCACCGCTTGGCCCGGGCGTTGGTGATCTCCTTGGCCAGGGCGAAGAACGCGTCGGCGGAGGCGGGGACTTCGTACCCCTCCTTGTCGAAGACGTCCTTGCGGTAGAAGGGCACGATGTTGGTGACGTACGAGGACGGCATCGGCAGCCCGCGCAGTTTGCCGCCGAAGATGGAGCGCCGCCAGGCGTCGGTGGGGATCGCGGCGAGGTTCGGGTACTCCTTGACGGCGTCGCCGGACAGATAGGGCCCGAGGTCGGCGAACTTGCTGATGATCGCGCTGGGTATCCTGCCGGTCATGTTCCAGCCGGGGACGACCACGACGTCCGGTACGTCGCTGGAGGCGAGGACCGCGCCGAGCTTCTGGTCGTAGGTGTTGCCGTCCTGGTTCTGCCAGACGACGTCGACACCGATGAGGTCGTTCATCGCCGTGTAGTAGGCGTTGCCGCCCTTGGGCGGGGAGCCCCAGAACGGCGACATGACGGTGACCTCGCCGCCCTTGCCGAGCTTCTTCGGCACCGACGTCTTCAGGCCCGCCAGGTCGAGTTCGGCGGTGAAACCGGCGGCCGAGCCGTTCTTCGACGGGATGTCGGGCGTCACCACCGTGCCGGCGACGAACGCCGGGAGGATCTTCTCGGCGTCCTTGCCCGAGGTGGTGCCGTCGCGCGAGCCGCCGTCCGTGCCGCCGCAGGCGGTCAGCAGCGGCACCCCTCCCGCCACCGCCGCGCCGGCGACCGCCGTGGCGGCGAGGAAGCTCCTCCGGGAGGTCGCCGGGGAAGCGGGGGGAGCGGAGGAAGCGGCGTTCGGCGTCATTGCGGCAACCCTTCAGTCGAAGCGCTTCGATGTTGCAGCGAGGTTAAGTGAACGCCCTGGGGCGCACAAGGGTCGTTCCCAAGATTCCTCGGACCCTCAGGGGTGGCCTGTTCGTATGTGCTGCTTGAAAGAGCGGGGAGCTTCTCTTGACACCCGGCGGTGTGCCCGCCCAGCATCGAAGCGCTTCGAAAGAGCCGTGCCGCTCCAGCGCAAAGGGATCTCCACGTGACCGCATCCACGCCGCCCACGCCGCCGTTCCGCGATCCGGATCTACCGTTCGCGAAGCGCATCGACGATCTGCTGGCGCGTCTCACCCCGGACGAGAAGATCTCCTTCCTGCACCAGTACGCCCCGGCCGTCGAGCGGCTGGGCGTCGCCGCGTTCCGCACCGGCCAGGAGGCCCTGCACGGCGTGGCGTGGATGGGCCCGGCGACGGTGTTCCCGCAGGCCGTGGGGCTCGGCGCGACCTGGAACCCGGAGCTGGTGCGCCGGGTCGGCGCGGCGGTGTCCGAGGAGGCCAGGGCGATGCGCGCCCGCGACGACCGGGTGGGCCTGAACGTCTGGGCACCCACCGTCAATCTGCTGCGCCACCCCCTGTGGGGCCGTAACGAGGAGGGCTACTCCGAGGACCCGGGGCTCACGTCCGCCATCGCCACCGCCTACACCCGCGGCCTGCGCGGCGACCACCCCGTGTACTGGCGCACCGCCCCGGTCCTCAAGCACTGGCTGGCCCACAACAACGAGACCGGCCGGGACGTCACCTCGTCCTCGGTACGCCCGCGCGTGTTGCACGAGTACGATCTGCGCGCCTTCCGGGGGACCGTCGAGGCGGGCGCGGTGGCCGGGGTGATGCCCGCGTACAACCTGGTCAACGGCCGCCCCAACCATGTCTCGCCGTATCTGCGCGAGCACCTGCGGACCTGGACCGACGAGGAGCTGCTGATCTGCTCGGACGCGGGCGCGCCCTCCAACCTGGTCGACTCCGAGCACTACTTCGACACCCACGAGGAGGCGACGGCGGCCGCGCTGCGGGCGGGCGTGGACAGCTTCACCGACCACGGCGAGGACGGCTCGACGATCACCGCCCGGGTGCGCGGGGCGCTGGAGCGGGGCCTGCTGACCGAGGACGATCTCGACACGGCGGTCCGCCGGCAGCTCTCGGTGCGGTTCCGGCTCGGCGAGTTCGACCCGGGCCGTGATCCGTACGCGGGCGGCGGGGAATTCGACACCCCGACCCATCGCGACCTCGCCCGGGAGGCCGCCGAGCAGGCGGTCGTGCTGCTGCGCAACGACGGGGTGCTGCCGCTGGCGGACGGCACCCGGATCGCGGTGGTCGGTCTGCTCGCCGACGAGTGCAAGCTCGACTGGTACAGCGGCACCCTGATCCACCGCTCTACTCCCCTGGAGGGGCTGTACGAGCGGTTCGGCGCCGACCGCGTGGAGTTCGCGGAGGGGGTGGACCGGGTGCTGCTGAGGACATCGGCGGGGAGGTGTCTGCGGGTCCCGGCCGCGCCCGAGGAGGCCGCCGACGGGCCGCGAGGCGCCGAAGGGGCCCTGGACCCGGCGCTGCTCACGGGCCGCACCGACCTGCCGCCGCTCACCGCGGACGCCGTCGGCACCGAACTCGCGCTGGTCGACTGGGGCGACGGCGTGCTCACCCTGCGCGCGCCCGACGGCCGGTACCTCTCGGTCGCCGAGGACGGTTTCCTGCGCGCCTCCGCGGAGCAGCCCGGCGGCTGGGTGGTCCAGGAGACGTTCCGGCTGGAACCGTGCGACGGCGGGCATGTGCTGCGGCATCTGGGCACGGGCCGTCCGGTCCGGGTCGCCGACGACGGGGTACGGGTCACCGACGAGGATCCCGAGGTCTTCGAGGTCGTCGTGGTCGAACGCGCCGAGGCCGCGGTGGCCCGCGCGACGGCCGGCGCGGACGTGGTCGTGGTGGTGGCGGGCAACGACCCGCACATCAACGGCCGGGAGACCGAGGACCGTACGACCCTGCGGCTGCCCGCCCACCAGGAGCGCGTCCTGGCCGCGGCCCGAGCCTCGTCCGCGCGAACGGTGCTGGCGCTGGTGTCGTCGTACCCGTACGCGATCGAGCCGGGTCCGCTGTCCGCGGTGCTGTGGACCGCGCACGGCGGGCAGGCCGCGGGCACCGCCCTCGCCCGGGTGCTGGCCGGTGACGTCTCCCCCGCCGGCCGGCTCCCGCAGACCTGGTACGCCGACGACGCCGATCTGCCCGACCTCCTCGACTACGACGTGATCGGGAGCCGCCAGACGTACCGGTACTTCGAGGGCCGGCCGCTGTACCCCTTCGGGCACGGGCTGGGCTACGCGTCGTTCTCCTACGCGGGCCTGTCGGTGCGGACCGGGGACGGCACGGTGCGGGTCGCGTGCACGGTCACCAACACCGGGGACCGGACGGCCGACGAGGTCCCGCAGCTCTACACGCGCGCGGTGGAGCCGTCGGTCGCCCGGCCGCGCCGTGAGCTGCTCGGCCATCACCGGATCACGCTGGCGCCGGGCGCCACGGCGGAGGTGTTCTTCGAGGTCCCGCTGTCCGCGTTCGCGTTCTGGGACGTGGCGCGCGGCGGCCCGCGCGTGGAGCCGGGCCCCTACGAGCTGCTGGTCGGCGGCTCCAGCGAGGACGTCCGGCTGCGCACGACCGTCACCCTGGACGGCGAGCCCGCCGCCCCGCGCCCGGTCCGCCGGGACGGGCTGGCCGCGGCCGACTTCGACGAGCAGAGCGGCACCGAGATCGTCGACCGCGCGCGGACGGCGGGCGACGCGGTGACGCCGGTGGGCGGCGGGACCGGTGAACTGCTCTTCCGGGACTGCGACTTCGGGCCGGACACCCGCCGGGTGACGGTGACGGCGGCGGCGGCCGGCCCGGGGTCGGTGGAGCTGTGGGTGGACGGCGGCGGTCCGGCGCCGGTCACCGTGCCGGTCGCGGCCACGGCGGGGCCGTACGACCACCGCACGGTCGAGGCGTCCTTCGTGGTCGGCGGGGTGCGCGATCTGCGTCTGAGGCTGCGCGGGCCGGTGCGGCTCGCGCAGGTCGGCTTCTCCGGCTGAGTTGAGGGTCCGGAGGAGGCCCGGCACGACGAAGGGGCCCGGCGCCGAGGACATCGGCGCCGGGCCCCTTCCGGGACCGGGTCGGTCAGAGGGCGAGGCCGGTGAGGACCAGCACGCGCTCGTAGGTGTAGTCCTCCATCGCGAACCGGACGCCCTCGCGGCCCACGCCGGACTGCTTGGCACCGCCGTACGGCATCTGGTCGGCGCGGTAGGACGGCACGTCGCCGACGACCACGCCGCCGACCTCCAGCGCGCGGTGGGCGCGGAAGGCGGTCTGGACGTCGTGGGTGAACACGCCCGCCTGGAGGCCGTACTTGGAGGAGTTGACGGCCGCGAACGCCTCGGCCTCGCCGTCCACCTTCTGCACGGTGAGGACCGGTCCGAAGACCTCCTCGCAGGCGAGGGTGGTGTCGGCCGGTACGTCGGTCAGGACGGTCGGCGCGTAGGAGGCGCCGTCGCGCTTGCCGCCGGTGAGCAGGGTCGCGCCCGCGGCGACGGCCTCGTCCACCCACGACTCGACGCGCCGGGCCGCGTCCTCGCTGACCAGCGGGCCGACGTCGGTCGCGCTGTCGGAGGGGTCGCCGGTGACCTGGGCGTCCACGGCGGCGACGATCCGCGGCAGCAGACGGTCGTACACGGAGGCGTCCGCGATCACCCGCTGCACGGAGATGCAGGACTGGCCGCCCTGGTAGTTGGAGAAGGTGGCGATCC
>NZ_JAANNX010000017.1:0-122426 GCF_013363615.1 Streptomyces sp. CAI-85
GCAGGGCGTAGCACTTCTTGCCGAGCAGGGCGTTGCCGCCGTAGCCGGAGCCGTAGGACCAGATCTCGCGGTCCTCGGGGAAGTGCGAGATGTACTTGGTCGTGCTGCACGGCCACGGCACGTCGGCCTCGCCCTCCGCCAGCGGGGCGCCGAGGGAGTGCACGGCCTTGACGAAGAAGCCGTCGGTGCCGAGTTCGTCCAGCACCGGCTGTCCCATGCGGGTCATGGTGCGCATGGACACGGCGACGTACGCAGAGTCGGTGATCTCCACGCCGATCGCGGACAGCGGGGAGCCGAGCGGGCCCATGCAGAAGGGGACGACGTACATCGTGCGGCCGCGCATCGAGCCGCGGAACAGGCCCTTGTCACCGGCGAAGATCTCCCGCATCTCGGCAGGGTTCTTCCAGTGGTTGGTGGGCCCCGCGTCCTGCTCCTTCTCGGAACAGATGAAGGTCCGGTCCTCGACGCGGGCGACGTCGGTGGGGTCGGAGGCGGCGTAGTAGGAGTTGGGGCGCTTGATCGGGTCGAGCCGGCGGAAGGTGCCCTTCTCGACCAGCTCGCCGCACAGCCGCTCGTACTCGGCCTCGGATCCGTCGCACCAGACCACGCTGTCCGGCTGGGTCAGTTCGGCGATCTCGTGGACCCACGAGATCAGTTCCTGGTGGTTGGTCGGGACGGAGGGAGCCGCGATGTCGCGCGCCACGATTGCTCCTAGATGAGGGGTTTTTTGTTGGAGGCCCCGTGGGGGCTGCGGCCCGGATGCTGCACGATTCCCGATCTTCGGCGCTCATCCGGTGCCGACCGCACTCATCTGATCATCCGACGCTCGCGCCCATCTGTCCAGAAGGCATCACAGGTGAGCGACGTGAGGATCGCCACGCATAACCCGCGTTCTTTGCGTCCGCTTGACGTCCCGCTGAAGATTCTTTTGAGGGATCCCGGCCGGGCCCGCCGGCGGCCCGCGTGAGATGATGGCCACTCTTCGCCCCTCAACCGCCGACCCTGATCCGTAACTTACGGGTCCGTAGGTACGATGCCGCCCATGACTGCGCCCGCCCCCGACGCCTCCACGGACACACCGGCCGCCGGCCGCGGCCCCGTCGCGTTGTCCCTGCCGCATCCGGTCAAGCCCAAGCTCCGCGGCTGGCTGCATCTGGCCATGTTCCCGGCCGCGCTCATCGCCGGTCTGGTGCTCACCGCCCTGGCCGACTCCACCCGCGGGCGGATCGCCTGCGGGATCTACGCCCTGACCGCCTGCCTGCTGTTCGGCGTGAGCGCGCTCTACCACCGGGGCGACTGGAGCCCGCGGATGGACGGTGTGCTGCGCCGCCTGGACCACGCCAACATCTTCCTGATCATCGCGGGCACCTACACCCCGCTCACCCTGCTGCTCCTGCCGGAGACCAAGGGCCAGTGGCTGATGTGGGGCATCTGGGGCGCGGCCCTCGCGGGCATCGCCTTCCGGGTGTTCTGGGTGGGCGCCCCGCGCTGGCTCTACACGCCCTGCTACATCGCGATGGGCTGGGCGGCCGTCTTCTTCCTGCCGGACTTCATGCGCACCGGCGGTATCGCCGTGCTGGTCCTGGTGATCGTCGGCGGGCTCCTCTACAGCGCGGGCGGTGTGATCTACGGCATCAAGCGGCCGAACCCGTCACCGCGCTGGTTCGGCTTCCACGAGGTGTTCCACTCCTTCACGCTGGCCGCGTTCGTCGTCCACTACGTCGGCATCTCGCTGGTGGCGTACCAGCACACATAGGCGATTTTCAGCCTTCTCCTGGCCACGGCTTCCGAGCCGTGGCCATTTTTCATGCCTTCCGATACCCCACACAGGGTCAATTTTGACTGTGACTCGATTTTGAGAGTTACTCTCATTTCATGGACACTGTCACTACAGCAACCGTCACGCCCCACCCCCGTCGCTGGTGGGCCCTGGGCGCCCTGGTCGCGAGCATGCTGACGCTCGGCTTCGACATGACGATCCTCAACGTGGCCCTGCCGACCATGGCCGCCGAACTCGGCGCCGGCACCGGCGAACAGCAGTGGATGGCGGACGCCTACATCGTCGTCTTCGCGGCCCTGATGCTCCCGGCCGGACTGCTCGGCGACCGGTTCGGACGGCGCCGGATGCTCGTCGCCGGACTCGGCGTCTTCCTCGCCGGATCGGCGCTCGGCGCGCTCGCCGGGGACGTGCGGTGGGTGATCGCCGCCCGCGCCCTGATGGGCGTCGGGGCCGCGCTGGTCACCCCGCTCGCGCTCTCCGTGCTGCCCTCGCTGTTCCCGCCCGGGGAGCGCACCAAGGCCGTCGGCATCGTCTCGGCCGGGTCCACGCTCGGTCTGCCGCTCGGCCCGATCCTGGGCGGCTGGCTGCTCGGCCACTTCTGGTGGGGCTCGGTCTTCCTGATCAACGTCCCGATGGCCGCCCTCGGCATCGCCGCCTGCGTC
Organism: Streptomyces sp. CAI-85; assembly: GCF_013363615.1. Taxonomy (NCBI): domain Bacteria; kingdom Bacillati; phylum Actinomycetota; class Actinomycetes; order Kitasatosporales; family Streptomycetaceae; genus Streptomyces; species Streptomyces sp. CAI-85. The sequence goes on from NZ_JAANNX010000017.1 coordinate 2,443, forward strand.
CTGCTGCTGCCCGAGACCCGCGACCCCTCCTCGCCCCGGGTCGACGCCCTGTCCACCGCGCTCACCGCGGCCGGCCTCGGCACCCTGATCTACGCGATCATCGAGGCGCCCGCCCGCGGCTGGTCCGACCCGCTGATCCTCGCCCTGCTGGCCGCCTCGGCGGTCCTGATCGCCGCCCTCGTGGTGCGGGAACGGCGGGTCGCGCGGCCGATGCTCGACATGGGGCTCCTCGCCCACCGCGGGTTCCTGTTCAACACCCTCGCCGCGACGCTGGTGATGTTCGTGCTGTCCGGCCTGATGTTCGTGCTGCCGCCCTACCTCCAGGCGGTCCTCGGCCATGACGCCCTCGGCACCGGGGTACGGCTGCTGCCGCTGATGGCCGGGCTGATCGTCGCCGCGCGCGCCGCCCAGCCGGTCGTGGACCGCTTCGGGGCCCGGGCCGCGGTGACCGCCGGACTCGTGGTGATGGCCTTCGCCGCGTTCCTCGGCAGCCGTACGACGGCCGGGTCCGGCTACGGCTTCACCGCGCTGTGGCTGACCTTCGTCGGGGTCGGCTTCGGCTTCTCCGTCGTCCCCGCGATGGCCGGCGCCCTCACCACCCTGCCCGCCGACCGGGCCGGCAGCGGCTCCGGACTGCTGATGACGCTGCGGCAGGTGGGCGGCGCGATCGGGGTCGCCCTGCTCGGCAGCCTGCTCGCGGGCGCCTTCCGCGACCGGCTCGACGTCACCGGACTGCCCGCCGACGCCGCCCACACCGCCGGGGAGTCCGTGGTCGCCGCGCATCTGATCGCCGAGAGGGCCGGCTCCGCGCACCTCGCCGCCTCCGCGAACGGCGCCTACGTCCACGGCATGACCCTCGTCCTGCTGGTCTGCGGGGCGGCCGCCCTGGTCGCGGCGCTGCTGGCCGCCGCGTTCCTGCCCGCCGCACAGGCCGGACGGGACGCGGAGAGCGCGGACGACGACATGGCCGCGCCCACGGCCGATGCCCGACAATGAGGTCCATGACGGCCGCACGCACCACCTCCCCCGCAGAACGCCCCCGGACCCCCCGGCCGGGCCTGCGCGAACGCAAGAAGACCAAGACCCGCGAGGCGATCCGCACCGCGACGTACGCGCTGATCAGGGAGCAGGGGTACGACACCACGACGATCGACCAGATCGCCGAGCGGGCCGAGGTGTCGCCGTCGACCGTCTTCCGGTACTTCCCCACCAAGGAGGACATCGTCCTCACCGACGAGTACGACCAGGTCCTGCTGGAGGAGCTGCGGGCCCGCCCTGCGGACGAGCCGTGGACGGACGCCCTGCGCTGGGTGATGCGGGAGGCCGTCCGCACCGGCGTCGAGGAGGACGCCGAGGTGGCCCGCCTGCGCACCCATCTGATGGTCCAGGTGCCCGCCGTGCGCTCCCGGATGATGGAGAGCATGTCGGTCACCGGCCGGCTGCTGTGCACCGCCATCGCCGAGCGCACCGGCGGCGACCCCGACAGCCTGGAGGTCCGCGTCTACGCCATGTCCCTGATCGGCGGTCTGATGGAGACGTCCCTGTACTGGGCGGAGAACGGCCACCGGGACGACTTCGAGACCCTCGTCGACCGCACCCTGACGGTCCTGGAACACGGGCTGCCGGCCGGAAAACACTGAGGCCGCCCACCCCTCCCCCGTGCCATCCTGGCGGGGTGAACGCAGCGCAGATCCACGTCGAAGTCGCCCCCGAGCTGGCCCTGTTCGTCCCGCACGCCCGCCGCTCCGGCGCCACCGCGCTGGCCGTCGACGGCGTCTCCACGCTCGGCCATGTCGTCGAGTCGCTCGGGGTGCCGCTGACCGAGGTCGGCACCCTGCTCGTGGACGGCCGCGCGGTGGCCGTCTCCCATGTCCCGGCGGACGGCGAGGCGGTCGCCGTCCGCCCGGTCGAGCGCCCGCAGCGGGTGCCCGGCGCCCCGCTGCGCTTCCTCCTCGACGTCCACCTCGGCACCCTGGCCCGCAGGCTGCGGCTGCTCGGCGTGGACACCGCCTACGAGTCGACGGACATCGGCGATCCCGCGCTCGCCGCCCGCTCGGCCGCCGAGCGGCGGGTGATGCTCAGCCGCGACCGGGGCCTGCTGCGCCGCCGTGAGCTGTGGGCGGGCGCGTTCGTCTACAGCACCAGCCCGGACGAGCAACTGCGCGACGTCCTGGCCCGGTTCGCGCCCGAGCTGCGCCCGTGGACGCGCTGCACCGCCTGCAACGGCATGCTGCGCGAGGCCACCAAGGACGAGGTCGCCGACCAGTTGGAGCACGGCACCCGGCGGTCCTACGACGTGTTCGCGCAGTGCTCGGCGTGCGGGCGGGCGTACTGGAAGGGCGCGCACCACGAACAGCTCGAAGCCATCGTGGAGCGCGCCCTCAGCGAGTTCGCCGGCGACCGCTAGCAGCGGCCGGCAGCGGCTAGGACAGCCGCTGACTCTTGGTCACATCACCCTTTCCGCAGGCCACGCCGTCCCGGTTCGGGTCGATGCGCAGCGGGTCGTCCTTGCCGTTGACCTCCAGGCGGCCGTAGTCGTTCGCCTTGAGCCAGGTGCAGCGGGCGGCCGCGGTCGCCTTGACCTTCTTGGGGAAGGCCGTGGGCACGCACACGTTGATCGACCCGTAGTGCCGGTCGCAGCCGGACACGGTCGGGGCGACCTTCTGCGAGGTCCGCTTCTTGCCGGGCCCGGTGACCTTGCCGGACAGGTCGTCGGCGAAGGTGTGGACGTGCGGGGCGGCCGTCGTGCCGTCCGAGACGGAGAACGTCGACGGGGAGTCCGCGGTGAGCGCGGCCGGGCCCTGGAGGTGCACCCACTTGGCCACCGACGGCACGCCGTTGGCGTCCACCGCGAAGAGCATGTACCAGCCGGGCGGGGCCAGGTTGGGGTTGCTCGTCACGTTCAGGTCGATGTTGTTGCCGTCGACCGAGAGCGGCAGGTCCACGAACCGCTGGTTGGGGTCGGAGGAGTGGGTGACCGCCGCCGGGCGGATCAGCTCCGCCTTGGCGATGGGCCGGTCCACGGTGATCCGCTGGGTGTCGCCGTAGTTCCACTCGGTGTCGATGACCGAGGTGATCGTCGGCCGGGTGCCCTTGAGGAGATAGGGCGGGGTGTAGATCGACACGTTGTGGTTCCAGGTGCCGTTGCCCGGGTTGTCACCGGTGGACATCACCCGGCCGTCGGGCAGCAGGAACGACGACGAGTGGTAGCCGCGGGCCTGCGGATCGGCGGTGACCGGGTCGAAGGTGTTGGTCTCGGGGTCGTAGAGCGAGGACTCGAAGACCGGATCGGCCCGGTTGTGCAGCGCGCCGCCGGTCTCCAGGACCTTGCCGTCGGGCAGCAGCACGGCGGAGACGTACATCTTGCCCTGGGCGCCGGTCTGCGGGACCTTGCCGGCGCCGAGGTCGACCGTGCCCTGCGGGATCGGCGGTCCGGCCACGTACGTGGGGTCGGGCTGCTTGAGGTCGATGACGTCGGTCAGCCGGTTGGCGTCCGGGTTGGAGTCGATGTTGCCGCCGCCGAGGGTGAGGACCTTCTGGTCCTGCGCCGGGGGCAGCAGCACGCTCGCCGACTGGTCGCGCTGGTCCTTGTTCTGGAGACCGGGGACCTGGGTGACGGTGTTGGCGTCGTAGTCGTAGATCGCGGCGCCGGTGCCCGGGATGTTGTTGCCGAAGACATGGCTGCCGGAGTAGAAGAGCCGGCCGTCCTGCATGAGGATCATCGACGGGTACAGGCCCCAGTACGACCAGGTCTGGTTGACCTTCCACAGCGGCTGCCACTGCTGTTCCTCCTGGGAGAACAGCTCCGCGGTGACCGAGCCGGTGGAGTCCTCGCGCAGACCGCCGAAGGACAGCACGTCACCGTTGCCCATGATGGTGGCCGACGGGTACCAGTGGCCGTCGTTCATGTCGTTGGTCTTGATGTAGCTCTCGGTGGCCGGGTCGAAGATGTACGAGTCCTTGAAGCCCTCGTAGCCGTGTCCGCCGGGCACCGGGTACGCCTTGTTGCCGCTCATCACGAGGACGCGCCCGTCCTGGAGCTGGACGTGTCCGGCGCAGAACATGTCCTTCGGGGTGGGGATGACCTTGTAGCTGCCGTTGGCCGGGTCGTACACCGCGGAGGTGAAGGTGCCCGCCTCGAACTGCTCCTCGCTGTTGCCGGAGCCGGCGATCAGCAGCACCTTGCCGTTGTGCAGGACCACGGAGTGCATGGAGCGCACCGGGTTCTCGGTGGGCAGCACGTCCCAGCGGCCGTTGGCGCACTCGTCGGCGGTGCCGGTGCAGGCGGCGGGCGGCAGGACGTCGGGGACCTGCTCCATCGTGTAGTCGTCGGTGGTGGCCGAGCCGGTGCCGTAGACGGAGACGCCCCAGGTGATCTGGTCGGTGCCGGCGGGCACCTCGGGGGTGCGCACCGACGCCTCGGTCCAGGCGGCGGCCGTCTCCAGCGTCTTGAGGTCGGTCCAGTACTGCCAGCCGGCCGTGGTGTCGTGCCGGAACAGGGTGACGGCGGTGTCGGGCGTCGTCGACTTGTACCAGAGGGACAGGTCGTACTGCTTGCCCGGTGTCACCGTGGGCGCGCAGGCCGCGGACTCGGTGATCAGCGCCTTGCGGTCGCCGTCCACCCGCCGGGTCAGGGTCACCTTCATCGCCTTGGACCCGGTGTGGGCGTCGGAGGTGTGCTCGAAGGTGAAGTCGTTGTCGCCCCAGCCGGACTTCTCCCAGCAGTGCGGCATTCCGTCGGTGCCGGCGGTCTCGAAGCCGGGGTTGGTGATGAGGTTGGCGGCGGAGGCGGGTTGTGGTCCTGACAGCAACAGCCCTCCGGTGAGGGCCGTCACCGCCAGGACGGCGGTTCTCCTACGGCGTCTGTTCACGCAGTGCTCCTTGCGGTGGAACGGCTCCTGCGCAGTCCCTTGCGCGGGAGGTAGACCAGCGCTTCCGTGCCGGCGAAGCGCAGGACGAACGTGGTCACCAGCGCCAGCGCGGTCGCGGACAGCGCGTCCATCCCGAAGCGGTGCACGAACAGCGCGATCAGCGGGATGCGCAGCACCAGGTCGGCGTTGGCGAGCAGCGCGAACCGGCCGACCCGGTCCCACCAGCGGCGGTGGGCGCGGCGGTCGCGGAACAGCAGGTGTTCGATGAGGACGAAGTTCCAGGCCACGCCGAGCTGGTTGGCGAGGATCTCCGCCGGTACGTAGTGCAGTCCCGCGGCGGTGAGGGCGTACAGGCCGAGCAGGTTCGGCAGGAAGCCGCTCAGGCCGATCAGGCCGAAGCCGACCATGCGGGCGGCCGGGGAGGCGGTGCGCAGCCCGGCCAGATGGCGCAGGAAGCGCAGGCCCTCCTGTGCGGAGGACTTGGACTCGCCGGCGAAGCGGTCCTGGAAGACGAACGGGACCTCGCTGACCCCGCGCGGCCTGCTGCGGACGGCGAGTTCGAGGAGGATCTTGTAGCCGAGCGGTTTGAGGACGTCCGCCGTGACGGCGCTGCGCCGGATCGCGAAGAAGCCGCTCATCGGATCGCTGATGCCGTGCAGCCGGCGCGGGAACAGGGACTTGGTGAGCCAGGTCGCGCCGCGGGAGACGGCGACCCGGTAGCTGCCGGCGAGTCCGGCGCGGCTGCCGCCCTTGATGTACCGGGAGGCGACGACCAGTCCGGCGCCGGAGCGTTCGCCGGTGGCGACCAGCTCCGGTACCAGGGAGGGCGGGTGCTGGCAGTCGCCGTCCATGACGACGATCCAGTCCGACCCGGCGGCCTTCATGCCCTCGACGACCGCGCCGCCGAGCCCGCCGGCGGGCACCTCGCGGTGGATGACGGTGACCGGGTACGGGCAGTCCTTGGCCGCGTCCCGGATGACCTCGGGGGTGTCGTCGGTGGAGTCGTCCACGAAGACGACCTCGCAGGGCAGCCGGCCGGGCACCGAGTCGGTGATCAGGTGCAGCAGACGGCGGATGTTCGCGGACTCGTTGAAGGTCGGGACGACGATGGTGACGGCGGCCGGTTCGGCGAGTTCGGCGGTGCGCAGATCGGGGACGGGTGCGGTGGACTCGGTGTGGTCGTGGCTCATCGGACGCCTCCGGAGACGGTCTGGATCCGCCGGATCTCGATCCGGTCCTCGCCGGTGCCGAAGGTGGCCACGGGCGTCGAGTGTTCGAGGGCGGCGCCCACGCTCGGCAGGTCGCGGGCGTCACGCCGTACGGTCGGGGAGGCGACGACGTAGTCGATGTCCCGCCAGCCGTTCGGCAGGGTCTTGGTGACGGCGGGGTCGAGGTCGGCCTTGTAGAACCAGATCGCGCCGAGGCCCGGCCGGTAGCCGGCGTGCACGAGGTCCAGCCAGAGCGCGTCGTCGACCAGGACCCGGGTGTCGGCCGGGTTCTCCACCTCGGTGGCCAGCCACTTGGAGGCGGCCTGGTAGGGGGCGTTGGCGTCGGCGGTGAGGGCGGTGCGGTTGCCGTCGTACCAGTGCGGGACGACGTAGGCGCCGGCGGCCAGGGCGAGGACGACGGCGAGGGCGTAGCGGCCGCCCGTTCTCCAGCGGACCTCGTCCGGGCGGCGCCACCGGCGGAGCACGCCGTGGGCGACGCTGGCCGCGGCGGCGGCGAGGACCAGGGCGAGGAAGGGCAGCGCCTGGATGACGTACATCGCGGGCAGGTAGCCGCTGGGCCGCATCGCGACCAGGCCGAGGATGGCCACCGCGAGGGAGGGTCCGGCCAGGGCGCGGGCGGTGACCGACCAGCGCCAGGTCAGCAGGAGCAGCAGGGCGCCGGCGAGGCCGCCGACGATCAGGACGCGGTCGTAGTAGAGCCAGGACTGGAGGACGCCGTGCGAGCCGGAGCCGGCGTCCAGGATGAAGCCCGAACCGGGCCTGGTCATCTGGTACTTGATGCCGTCCCAGAGGGAGACATGGCCGCTGCCGGGGAACAGCTCGCCCTTGAGGAGGGCGAACAGCGGGTACGAGAAGCCGATCAGGGCGCAGGCGGTGACGGCGCCGGTGACGGCGAACTTGCGGGTGTCGCGGTGGCTGTGGCGCCACATGGTGACCAGGACCGCGGGGAGGACGAAGAGCATCGTCTCCTTGGTGAGCACGGCCGTCGCGGCGGCGATGCCGGCGCCGAAGTGGTGCCAGAGGTGACGGCTGGGCGAGGCGGCCAGGGTGAACGCGAGGAGCGTCCACATCACGGCGAGGTTGTCGAGGAAGATCTCCCGCTGGAGGACGACGGACAGCGGGGAGAGCCCGAACAGGGCCATGCCGAGTCCGGCGGCCCAGCGCGGCAGCGACAGCCGCCGGCCGAGGACGTAGACGAGGACCGCGCTGACGGCGCTGACCACGAGCATCGCGGCGCGCATGGTGCCGACGGTCATCGACTCGGGGCTGATCAGCTTGGGGATCCAGGTGAGCAGGGCGAGCTGGATCCAGCCGAACGGCGGGTGGTCGTACCAGTAGGTGTAGTGGGCGAGGCCGCGGCCCTCCTGGACGGCCCACGCCTGGGCGAGGTAGGTGCCCTCGTCGTCGCTGAGGGTGGGGTAGTCGGCGATGTTCCAGCCCTGGACGACGAGGATCGCCACCAGGAGGACACCGCAGAGCAGGAGGTCGGGACGGGACGAGCGGAGCCGCTTCGGCGGGGCTGTTCGGCCGGTCGGACGCGTATCAGGCACAGGTCGGCGCTGCGCGGGGACCTTGGCTGTGGTCACCGCGGGAAGGGTGGAGGTCACGCAGGAACGTCCTCTCGGGTCACTGCGGGTTCGGGTGCCGCGTCGGTCAGGTGCGCCCCGGTGTGCTCGGTCAGTTCCCAGTCGTTGCGGCCGCGCTGCTCGCGCCAGACGGCGCGCAGGGCCGCTCCCGCGAGGAGCACCTGGTAGAAGGGGCCGCCCACGACGAGCTTGACGTAGTGGACGAACCGGACGCGCAGGCCGTACTGCTTGCCGAAGTCGTGCAGTCCGACGAGTTCGAAGACGAAGGTGACGAGCGCGGTCACGGCCGGCAGGAAGGTGACGAAGGCGATGCCGACGGGGACGTCGAGGAAGAGCGCGATCGCCACGTTGAGCGGGATGATCACGCCGGAGAACGCCTGTAGGAAGGGCGTCATGAGGGTGTAGCGGGCGAGGAGGCGCTGCCCGAAGCCGGGGAGCTGCTTCCAGTCCTTCTTCCGGTACACCTGGAGGAAGCCCTGGTTCCAGCGGGTGCGCTGCTTGAGCAGCGACATCAGGGAGCCCGGGGTCTCCTCGCGGGTCACCATGTCGGAGTCGTAGGCGACGACGACCTTCTTGCCGACGCTGGACAGGCGGACGCCCAGGTCGCAGTCCTCGGCGAGGCAGTTGGGGTCCCAGCCGTCGGCGGCCCGCAGCACGTCGGTGCGGACGAAGACGGTGTTGCCGCCGAGCGGGATGAAGCCCTTCTGCGCGTGCAGATGGAGCCGGGAGCGGAACCAGAAGAAGTACTCCAGGCAGTTGCGCAGGCTGTACCAACTGGAGTGGAAGTTGATGAGCTGGACGCCGCCCTGGACGACGTCCGCGCCGGTGGTGCGGAAGGCGTGGTCGACGTGGGCGAGCAGCTCCGGGTGGACCTGGTCCTCGGCGTCGAAGACCCCGACGACGTCGCCGCGGCAGTGCGGCAGCGCCGTGTTCATGGCCTTCGGCTTGTTCTTCTTCTCGTGGGTGTCGACGACGACCCGGACCCGGGTGTCACGGGCGGCGGCCCGCTCGGCCACCGCCGTGGTCTCGGGGTCGTCGTGGCCCACGATGACGATGATCTCGAAGTCGGTGTGCGTGGACTCCAGCAGGCGCTGGATCGTGTGGTCCAGCACGGCCTGTTCGTGCCGTGCGGGAAGCAGCAGCGAGAAGGAGACGTGTTCGTCCCCGTCCGGACTGCTGAACCGAGTGGAGGCGAGCACTTCGGGCGTACGCCACGCGTGCATCTGCCACCACAGGGTGAAGGCCGCCATCCAGAACAAGGCCAGGGATATGGCGGTGATGAAGACAGACGTCAGCAAAACAAGATCCCCCCAGATCTCACTACCCCCTGTCGCGACGGCCTGTCACAGGCGTCGCGTCACTGTGAGGAGATTAGGGGGAAACTGTGAACCGCGGGGGATCTTCCGATAAATAGCTTGTTTCGCAACTGACCTGCCGGTAACCGGACTTATCCCGAACAGACGCTCACCTTCCGCGTCTGTCAGGGCCTGTCACCGATGCGTTTCAGCCGTTCAGCGCGGTGCGCAGACGCTCCGGATCGGTCGTCGGAGCGTCACACGTAAAGTTACGGCAGACGTACGCCGTCGGTTCACCGTCGCGCAGCGGCCGTCCGGCGAGCAACGGAAACTCGTCACTGTCCGTGGCCCCATAGGCTACGACAGCGCCCGGGGCGGTGCCCAGCAGCGCCGTCCGGAGCAGCTCCCGCGCCGCCTCGTCCTCGAACCCCTCGAACCTCTCTGCCACGACGGCGACTTCGCGCGGACCGTCGAGCAGCGCCTCCGCGGCGGCCAGTCCCCAGCCGACGAACCGGGGCACCCGCGGGCCGAGCGCCGCGACGACCCCGAGGGCCCTCTCCGCGGCCGTACGGTGCGGCTCCGAGCCGGTCTGGGCGGCGTACGACAGCAGCGCGGCCGCGGCGGCGGTCCAGCCGGAGGGCGCCGCGTTGTCGGTGGGGTCCTGCGGGCGCCGGATGAGCCGCTCGGCGTCCTCGGCGGTGTCGAACAGGGCGCCGGACTCCGGGTCGGTGAAACGGGCGAGCACATGGTCGAGCAGCAGACCGGCGAACTCCAGCCAGACGCCCTCCCCCGTCACCGAGGCGAGCGCGAGGAACCCCTCGGCGACGTCGCCGTAGTCCTCCAGCACGCCCGCGTGGGCGCCGGCCCGGCCGTCCTTGCTGGTGCGGAACAGCCGTGCCTGGTCGTCGAGATGGAGCCGCACGAGGAGATCGGCGGCGCCGACGGCGGCCTCGACCAGATCCGGCCGGCCGAAGTAGGCGCCGGTCTCGGCCAGCGCGGCGATCGCGAGGCCGTTCCAGGCGGCCACGACCTTGTCGTCCCGGCCGGGCGCGGGCCGCTCGGCCCTTCGCGCCAGCAGCCGCGCCCTGATCCCGGCCACCTTCTCCGCGTCGAACACGCCCTCCTGCTGCGGGAGTTGCAGCACCGAGGCGCCCTCCTCGAAGGTGCCCTCCTCGGTCACCCCGAAGTACTCGGCGGCCGTGCGCGCGTCGTCCTCACCGAGCACCTCGGCCAACTGCCCCGGCGTCCACACGTAGTAGGCGCCCTCGACGTGCCGCCCGGTCCCGTCGTCGCTGTCGGCGTCCAGTGCGGAGGCGAACCCGCCCTCGGCGGTGCGCAGTTCACGCACCATGAAGTCGGCCGTCTCCAGCGCGACCCGGCGCGCCGGCTCGGACCCCGTGGCCCGCCACAGGTGGGCGTACACCCGGCACAGCAGCGCGTTGTCGTACAGCATCTTCTCGAAGTGCGGCACGATCCAGTCGCGGTCGACGGAGTACCGGGCGAAGCCGCCGCCGAGCTGGTCGTAGAGACCGCCCCGCGCCATCCGTTCACAGGTGTCCCGGGCCATCTGGAGCGCGCCCTCGGCACCGGTGCGCGCGTGATGGCGCAGCAGGAACTCGATCACCATGGACGGCGGGAACTTCGGCGCCCCGCCGAACCCGCCGCGCTGCGCGTCGTACTCCCGGGTCAGCCCCAGCAGCGCCTGCGCCTGCTGCTGCTCCCCGGGCGGGCTGCCGTCGCCGTAGGAGATCTCACGGCCCGACAGATCCCGCACGATCTTCCCGGCGACCTCCGCGACCTCGTCCCGCCGCCCGTCCCACGCCTGCCGCACCCCCTCCAGCACCTGCCGGAAGGACGGCATGCCGTGCCGGGGCGCGGGCGGGAAGTAGGTCCCGAAGTAGAACGGCTCGGCGTCGGGCGTGAGAAACACGGTCATCGGCCACCCGCCCTGCCCGGTGGCCGCCTGCACGGCCTCCATGTACACGGCATCGACGTCCGGCCGCTCCTCCCGGTCGACCTTGACGGCCACGAAGCCGGCATTGACCAGATCGGCCGTCTCCTGATCCTCGAAGGACTCGTGGGCCATGACGTGGCACCAGTGGCAGCTCGAATACCCCACGCTCAGCAGCACCGGCACGTCCCGCCGCCGGGCCTCCTCGAACGCCTCCGGGGACCAGGGCCACCAGTCGACGGGGTTCTCGGCGTGCTGGAGCAGATACGGGGACGTCTCGTCAGCAAGGCGGTTCGGCATACGGCCATCCTCGCGCACCGGGGCTCCGGTCGCCGCTCTCGACCTGGCGTGAACGCGGGTCCGTTCGCACCCTCGCGCCCCGCAGCCCCTCACCCGCACACTTGAGCCACGGACGCTGTGACCGTTGGAGGGGGAGACGGGACGTGCGGGACAGCCACAGGACGGACGCCGAACGACTGCTGACTCGGGCCGTGGAGGAGGAGGTGCGGCGTTCCGGGGGCCGTACCGACCGGCAGGCGCTGATGACCCGGGCCCGGGGTGCGCTGGACGCCATGGCGAGCAGCGCGGCCGAGGAGTACGAGGCGTACGCGCGTGCCGCGGACGCGACGGAGGCGGGCCGGAGCGGCCTCGTGCGACGCTCGGCGCGGGCGGGCGGGCGGACCCCGCTGCTGGTGGCGGGCGTCGCCGCGGTCACCACCACCGTCGCCGACCTGGCGCTGGGCACCGGGCCCGGCACGGCGCTCGGCGCGGGGGTCGCCGTCGGGGTCGTCGGCGCCGCCACGACCGTGGTGAAGGCCGCCGGCACGCACCGGCCCGCCGAGGTCCCGCCCGGCGGTGCCGAGCAGTTGCGGCTCCAGTGGCTGACCGCGCTGGAGGTGCGGGGCATCCGCCCGTTCCTGGACCAGCAGCGGATGCTGGGCGCGACGACCGGGCCGAAGAAGCGGCCGGGACCGCGGCTGCGCGGCACGGACAAGAGCGCGGCGGCCCGCGGGCGGACGGTACTTGAGCAGTCGTTCGGCCAACTTCCCGATCCGGCGGGGCCGTTCGCGGGGCGGCGGGAGGAACTGGCGCGGATCCGGCAGTGGGTGCAGGCGGCCCGGGCCGGCACCGCGACCCGGCCGGTGGTCGTCGTCCTGCACGGCCCGCCCGGCAGCGGCCGCAGCGCGCTCGCGATCCGCGCCGCGCACGAGCTGCGCGACCAGTTCCGCGGCGCCTGCGTGGTCGATCTGCGCGGCGACGGCGCCCAGGAGGGCGTAGGTGAGGGCATCCGGGAGGGCACGCGCGAGGGGACCCTCGCCACCCGGCCGCTCACCACCCGGGACGCGCTGCTGCATCTGCTGAACCGGCTCGGCGCGCCCCGCGAGCAGCTCCTCTTCCGGGAGCGCACCTCCCCCGACCAGCAGGTCAAACGGCTCGGCGAGCTGTACCAGCAGCATCTGACCGGGCTGCCCGTCACGATCGTCCTGGACGACGCCCACGACCCGGAGCAGGTCCGCGCGCTCGTCCCGGAACGCTCCGAGAGCCTCGTCCTGGTGACCGCCCGGACCCCGCTCGACCTGCCCGCCGACCTGTCCGCGCAGGTGCACGAAGTGCCGGTGCTCCCGCTGGAGGCGGCCGGCGCCGAGGAACTCCTCGGCACCGCCGCACAGGACGCCTCGGGCCCCTACGACGCCGAATCCGCCGACCGCATCAGGGAGTTGTGCGGCGGACTCCCGCTGGCGCTGCGCATCGCCGGCTCCTCACTGGGCCCGCGCTCCCCGCGCGCCCTCGCCTCCGACCTGGCCGCCTACGGCCCGGTGGAACCGGCGGAGCGCGCCCTGTGGCTGCGCTACACCGACCAGCCCGAACCGGCCCGCCGGCTGCTGCGCCGGCTCGCGCTCGCCGGCCGGGCCTCGCTCGGTGCCGCCGCGGCCGCCGCGCTGCTCGCCACCGACCGCGAGGAGGCGACCCGGCTGCTCACGGCGCTCGCCGACGCCGGACTCGTCGACCGGGTGCGCGGCGACCGCTACCGTCTGCACGCCGTGGTCCGCGCCTTCGCCCGTGCCCGGCTCCTGGACGAGGAGGAGCCGGCCGAGCGCACGGCCGCCCAGGAACGGCTGATCGTCAGCCACGCCGAACTCGCCGACTCCGTCCTGCGGCTGGTCGACGGCAACATGTCGACCCGCTCGGACCGCTTCACCCCGCACGGCTTCACCTCCCTGGACGAGGCGCTGCGCTGGCTGGACGACGAGTCCAGCTTCATCACCGCGGCCCTGCGGCAGGCCGAGGGCGTCGACGAGGAGGCCGTGCTGAGCCTGCTGGGCGCGCTGTGCGACTACTGCCTGCTGCGCGGCGACCTCTACCGGCTCGGCGAGATCAACGAACTGGCCCAGGCCGTCGGCCAGGACCTGCTGGTGCGCTCCGTGCAGTGGCGCACCGGCATCGCGGCCCGGCAGCTCGGCGAACTGGACAAGGCGCGGACGACCCTCAGCTCGGTCGTGGACCTGTACCTCCAGGCCCATCACGACGCCGGCGCGGCCCGCGCCCTGTGCTCCCTGGGCATCACCCTGCACCACCAGGGCAACCTCACCGAGGCGGCGGCCCGGCTGCGGGAGGCGCTGGACCTCCAGGCGGCGCCCGGGCTGGCCACCGACCGCGCCTGGACCATGCACGCCCTGGCGGCCGTCGAACGCGACCGGGCCCGGCTCTCTGAGTCCCTGGACCTGCTCACCCGCTCCCTGGTCCTGCACCGCGAGGGCGGCTCCCTGCACGGCGAGGCATGGGCGCACTTCCAGCTCGGCCAGCTCCATCTGCGGCGCGGTGACGTCCCCCTGGCGGAGGGCGAGCTGCGCGACGCCCTCGGTCTGTACGGCCGTACCCGCGACGCCCGCGGCGAGGCATGGGCCCTGACCCAGCTCGCGCGGGCCCGGCTGGTCGCCGGGGACGCCCCGGCGGCGGAGGAGGGCCTGCGCACGGCGGCGGCCCGGCACCGGGACAACGAGGACGCGCGCGGCGAGGCGTGGACCGTGTACCACCTGGGCCTGGCCCTGGAGGAGCGCGGCGACCTCGACCGGGCGGTCCGCGAGCTGGAACGCTCCCGGTCGCTGTTCTCCCGGATGCGCGACGTCTACGGCCTGGCCTGCGCCCGGCACCACTCGGCGCGCGTCACCCGGGACCAGCGCGCCGCCCAGACCGGCTCGCTGCGCAACTCCGGCTTCGCCCGGCAGCTCCTCGTCGACGCCCGCGCCGACTTCCAGCGCATCGGCGTCGCCCACGGCGAGGCGTGGACCTGCCTGGAACTGGCGATCGTCGAGGCCGGCAACAGCCGCACCCCGCAGGCCCTGTCCCTGTGCGACGAGGCCCTGTCCCTCTTCACCTCCTACGGCGACCACCGCGGCGAGGACTGGGCCCGCTTCCTGCGCTGCACCCTCCTGCCGTACGCGTCACCGGGCGGCGTGGAGGTGGGCACGGCGGTGGCCTCGGCGGAACTGGCCCGGCTGGGCGAGGCGCCGGGTCCGCTGCGGGACCCGAGGCTCACCGAGTGCGCGGAGGCGTACCGGATCCTCCTGGAGCGGGGCGTCCGGCTGGAGGCGGGCTGGCAGGCGTGGCGCCTCGGCATGATCCCGGGACGGCACGCGCGCGAGGTGATGGGGGTGGCGGTGCCGGGGGCGGAGTCGTCGTAGGCGGCGGGGCGGGGGCACGGGAACGGACCGGCCCGGGTCTGTCGCCCGGGCCGGCCGTGATGTCCCGCTCGCGGCCTCGGTCAGCCCTGGGCCGGGGAGGGCTTGCCCTTGCCGGTGGCCGCCGTGGTCGCCGCCGCGCCGTCCTCGGCCGGCGGGGTCTCCTCGAAGGAGACCTTGCCCATGTGCTTGTTCATCGACTTCATGAGGCCCCACACCGCCACGGCCATCACCGCGAACACGATGAAGCCGAGGACGCCGGGGGTGACCTTGTTCTCGTCGACCTCCTTGGCGAGGGGGACGAGATGCGTCATTGCCAGGCTCACGCTTGCGCTCATGTCAGGCATTGTCGCGGATGCCCGCAAAGAGGTCGTCCTCGGGGAGGGACGTTCCGACGAGGGTCTTCGCCAGCTCGTACTCCTCCGTCGGCCAGACCTCCTTCTGGATCTCCATCGGGACCTTGAACCAGCCGCCGTCGGGGTCGATCTGCGTGGCGTGCGCGATCAGCGCCTTATCGCGGATCTCGTAGAAGTCGGCGCACGGGACGTGCGTGGTCAGCGTGCGCTCGACCCGCTCGAACTCGCTCCACCGCTTGAGCCAGTCCCCGTACGGCGACTCCAGGCCGCGGTCCAGCATCGCCTGGTGCAGCGCCTCGGTGCGGGGGCGGTTGAAGCCCTGGTTGTAGTACAGCTTCTGCGGCTGGTACGCCGGGCCGAACTCGGCCTCGGGGTACGTCTCGGTGTCGGCCGCGCCCTCGAAGGCCACCATCGTGATCTTGTGGGTCATGATGTGGTCGGGGTGCGGGTAGCCGCCGTTCTCGTCGTAGGTGGTGATCACCTGGGGACGGAAGGAGCGGATCTGCTTCACCAGCTCGCCGGCCGCCTTGTCGACGTCCTCCAGGGCGAAGCAGCCCTCGGGCAGCGGCGGCAGCGGGTCGCCCTCGGGCAGCCCGGAGTCGACGAAGCCGAGCCACTCCTGCTTGACGCCGAGGATCTCGCGGGCCTCGTCCATCTCCTTCTTGCGTACCTCGTGGATGTGCTCCTCGATGTACTTGTCACCCTGAAGCTTGGGATTGAGGATGGAGCCGCGCTCCCCGCCCGTGCAGGTCACGACCAGCACGTCCACCCCCTCGGACACGTACTTCGCCATGGTGGCCGCGCCCTTGCTCGACTCGTCGTCGGGGTGGGCGTGGACGGCCATCAGTCGTAGCTGGTCAGTCAAGACTCATCCTCGGTAAGTCGGCGCCCGGTGTGCACCGGCGCGATCGCAGGCTTCTATAGTGACCGAACCGGGGGGCGAATAATTCCGGGAGCCGGACGGGACGACCCGAATTCGGGACCGCGGTCCGCCCCCGCCGGACGCCAGGGCCCGGTCCGCCGGATGCCAGGGCTCAGCCGGATGCCAGGGCCGGATCAGCCGAGAGGACGATCATGAGTACGGCGAGCACGCGACCGCCCGAGGGCCGCTACGGCCGGGTCTCGGACGAGCACGCCGACCGCAGGCTCAGGATCCTCGGCGGGGTGCTCGGCGCGGTGCTGCTGGCCGTGGTCGGCTTCTTCGCCTACCACTACGTCGGCCAGAACAAGATCAGCGCCGAGGTGATCACCTTCAAGGCGACCTCGGACGACGCGGTGCGGGTGCATCTGGAGGTCCGCAAGGACGCCGGGGCGAGCGGCTACTGCACGGTCCGCTCTCAGGCCGAGGACGGCGCCGAGGTGGGCCGGGCCGACTTCCGCTTCTCCGGCGACGAGACCCGGATCGACAAGGTCGTCACGCTGCGCACCACGGCCCGCGGGACGACGGCGGAACTGCTCGGCTGTCACGCCGGCTGACCGGGCTCGATCCCCTCAAAACGTCCGCACTGACCTGCGTCGACGTAATTCTGGTGGCTTATGTCCTCCCCCTTTGCCCGCTGAATTGTTAGGCTCGTGGTTTCGCCCTTCCGCTGAGGAACATGCTTGAGGCAGGGCGATGCTTTGTCTTCCCAGTACCGACGAGGAGCACCTGTGACCCAGACCAGCGAGTCCGTCACCTGGCTGACCCAGGAGGCGTACAACAAGCTCAAGGTCGAGCTTGAGTACCTTACTGGTCCTGCGCGCACGGAGATCGCCGCCAAGATCGCGGCCGCGCGCGAGGAGGGCGACCTTCGCGAGAACGGCGGGTACCACGCGGCCAAGGAGGAGCAGGGCAAGCAGGAGCTCCGCGTGCGCCAGCTCACCCAGCTCCTGGAGAACGCCAAGGTCGGCGAGGCCCCGGCCTCCGCGGACGGTGCGGTGGCGCCCGGCATGGTCGTGACGATCGCCTTCGACGGCGACGAGGACGACACGATGACCTTCCTGCTGGCCTCGCGCGAGTACGCCAGCTCCGACATCGAGACCTACTCGCCCCAGTCCCCGCTGGGCACCGGCGTGATCGGTCACAAGGTCGGCGAGGACGCGGAGTACGAACTGCCCAACGGCAAGAAGGCCTCGGTCCGCATCCTCAAGGCCGAGCCCTACAGCGGCTGACCCCTCCCCGTTTCTTTCCGACGAGCCCCCGGCACCCGTGCGGCCGGGGGTTTCGTCATGCGGTCGTCTTGGTCATGCGGTGGCCGAGCGGTACTTGCGGACTGCCAAGGTGCGGAAGATGGCGATGATGACGATCGAGTAGATGATCGAGGCCCAGACGGGGTGGGCCATCGGCCAGGCGTCGGACGGGGAGACGCCCGGGTCGCCGAAGAGGGTGCGGCATGCCTGGACGGTGGCGCTGAACGGGTTCCACTCGGCGATCGGTTGCAGCCAGGACGCCATCTGCGAGGAGTCCACGAACGCGTTGGAGATGAAGGTGACCGGGAAGAGCCAGATCAGGCCGCCCGAGGTGGCCGCCTCCGGGGTTCTCACGGTCAGGCCGATCAGGGCGCCGATCCAGGTGAACGCGTAGCCGAGGAGGAGCAGCAGACCGAAGGCGGCCGCGATCTTGCCGGCGTTGGTGGGTTCGGCGTAGCCGGGGCGCCAGCCCACCAGGAGGGCGACGACCGCCAGGACGAGCAGGGTCAGCGAGGTCTGCACCAGGTCGGCGAGGGTGCGGCCGGTGAGGACCGCGCCGCGGGCCATGGGCAGCGAGCGGAACCGGTCGATGAGGCCCTTGTGCATGTCGTCGGC
This sequence comes from Streptomyces sp. CAI-85, assembly GCF_013363615.1. Classification (NCBI taxonomy): domain Bacteria; kingdom Bacillati; phylum Actinomycetota; class Actinomycetes; order Kitasatosporales; family Streptomycetaceae; genus Streptomyces; species Streptomyces sp. CAI-85. The sequence goes on from NZ_JAANNX010000017.1 coordinate 20,195, forward strand.
GATGCCCGCGCCGGCTCCGGCGGTGGCGAAGGTGACGGTCTGGGCGAAGATGCCGGCCATCAGGAAGTTCTTGTACACGTCCGGGTCGGTGGAGCCGCCGATGCTCATCGAGCCGCCGAAGACGTATGTGAACAGGACGACGAACATCACCGGCTGGATGAGCCCGAAGATCACCATCTCGGGGATCCGGCTCATCCGGATCAGGTTCCTGCGGGCGATCACCAGGGAGTCCCGGACGGACTGGCCGATCGCGCCGCCGGAGGCGGGGGCGGGTGCGGTGCCGCGCGCGGTGTCGGTGAGGGTGCTCATACGGCGGTCTCCTTGGCCTTGCCCTTGCCTGTACCGGTGCCGTCCTCGTCGTCGCCGCGGGCGTCGCCCGGTTCCGCGGCGTGTCCGGTCAGGGAGAGGAAGACGTCGTCGAGGGTGGGGCGGCGCAGGCCGATGTCGTCCATCTCGATGCCGCGGACGTCCAGTTCCCTGATGACCTCGGCGAGGAGCTTCGCGCCGCCGGTGACGGGGACGGTGAGTTTGCGGGTGTGTTCCTCGACGGTGGTCTCGCCCTTGCCGAAGCCGGCGAGCACCTCGCGGGCCGTGGCGATGTCCTCGCGCTCGCGGACGACGACCTCGACGCGCTCGCCGCCGGTGCGGGCCTTGAGCTGGTCGGAGGTGCCGCGGGCGATGACCTTGCCGTGGTCGACGACCGCGATGTCGTGCGCGAGGTGGTCGGCCTCTTCGAGGTACTGGGTGGTGAGCAGCAGGGTCGTACCGCCGGACACGAGGTCCTTCACCACGTCCCACAGGAGTTGGCGGTTGCGGGGGTCGAGGCCGGTCGTCGGTTCGTCCATGAACATGACGGGCGGGGAGACGACGAGGGCGGCGGCCAGGTCGAGGCGGCGGCGCATACCGCCGGAGTAGGTCTTGGTGGTGCGGTCGGCGGCGTCAGTGAGGTCGAACTGTTCGAGCAGTTCGGCGGCGCGGGCCTTGGCCGCCTTCGCCTTCATCTGGTAGAGCTGTCCGACCATCTGGAGGTTCTCGCGGCCGGTGAGGTATTCGTCGACCGCGGCGAACTGGCCGGACAGGCCGATGGAGCGGCGCACCTCGTTGGGGTGCTTGAGGACGTCGAGTCCGGCGACCTGGGCGCGGCCGCGGTCGGGCCGCAAGAGCGTGGTGAGGCAGCGGACCGTGGTGGTCTTGCCCGCGCCGTTGGGCCCGAGAAGGCCGAGGACGGTGCCCTCCGGGACGTCGAGGTCGACGCCGTCGAGGGCCTTGACGTCGCCGAAGGTCTTCACCAGCCCTTCGGCGTAGATGGCGCCTGGCATATGGGTCTCCACGTCGTTGGGGATTCTTCCGAAAGCCTAGGTCCGCGTATTTCGTCGTGCGCGGGATTTTCGTGGCGGGGCGACCACGAGACACACCATAACGCGATGTATCGCGTCTCACAATGGACTTACCCGAACGAGTGACACGACGGCGGGGCCGGCAGCCGCCCCGCGTCAGCCGACGACCGTGTAGCCCGCCTCGTGCAGCGCCCGGCCGACCTCCGTGCAGTGCTCCGGGCCCTTCGTCTCCAGGTGCAGTTCGACCTCCGCCTCGGTCAACCCGAGCCGCGGATCCGTCCGCACATGGCTCACGTCCAGGACGTTGGCGTCGACCACCGTCAGCACGCCGAGCAGGGTGGCGAGGGCACCCGGCCGGTCCGTCAGCCGCACGCTCACCGTGAGATAGCGGCCCTGCGCCGCCATGCCGTGCAGCAGCACCCGCTGCATCAGCACCGGATCGACGTTGCCGCCGGACAGCACCGCCACCACCGGCCCCTCGAAGGCGCCGGGATCGCTCAGCAGCGCGGCGACCGGGCTCGCCCCGGCCGGTTCGACCACCAGCTTCGCCCGCTCCAGGCAGAGCAGCAGCGCGGTGGACAGCTCGTCCTCCGAGACCGTGCGCACCTCGTCGACCAGGTCCGCGACGATCCCGAACGGCACGTCACCGGGCCTGCCGACCTTGATCCCGTCGGCCATCGTCGCCGGAGCGGACACCGCCACCGGATAGCCGGCGGCCAGCGAGGGCGGGTACGCCGCCGCGCCCGCCGCCTGCACCCCGACGATCCGCACGTCCGGCCGCAGCGCCTTCACCGCGACCGCGATCCCGGCCGCGAGACCGCCGCCGCCGATGCCGACGACGATCGTGCGGACCTCCGGGCACTGCTCCAGGATCTCCAGACCGACCGTGCCCTGCCCCGCGATCACGTCCGGGTGGTCGAAGGGATGGATGAACACCGCGCCGGTGCGCGCCGCGTACTCCTGCGCGGCGGCCAGCGTCTCGTCCACCACCTGTCCGTGCAGCCGCACCTCGGCGCCGTACCCGCGGGTGGCACTGATCTTCGGCAGCGGGGCGCCGCGCGGCATGAACACGGTGGCGCGGACGCCGAGCAGCGACGAGGCGAGCGCGACGCCCTGCGCGTGGTTGCCCGCGCTGGCCGCGACCACCCCGGCGGCCCGCTCCTCGGGCAGCAGCCCGGAGATCCGCACATAGGCGCCGCGCAGTTTGAAGGAGCCCGTGCGCTGGAGGTTCTCGCACTTGAGGTGCACCGGCGCGCCGATCAGCCGGGAGAGGTACCGGCTGCCTTCCATCGCGGTGGTCCGCGCCACGCCCGACAGCATCTTCTGGGCGCCGCGGACGTCGTCGAGAGTGACGGGCCGCAAGGAGTCAGCCGTGCCGTAGCTCATGACACCAGCATCGCAGTTCACAGGCGGGAACGACCGCTGTGACCAACCTCCGAGACCGGATTCCGAAGGGCAGGTACGGTGCGCCTTCCGGCCGCGTACCCTGTCCCCCAACCAGCAGCCCTTTCATGAAGTGAGCCCCCGGCCATGCCCACAACACCTGAAATGTCGATGGACATGACGACCGTCGGTGACACCGGCCTTCTCGACACGCTTCAGCACGAGGTCGCGGTGTTCGCGCGCCGTGCCGAACAGACCCGGCTCGGCGGCGTGGGGCAGGTGCGGAACTCCATGGACCGTGCCGCGTACCTGCTGCTCAACCGCCTCGACAACGAAGGCCCGATGGGCGTCAAGGCGCTCGCCGCGAGCATGGGCATCGACTCCTCGACCGTCACCCGGCAGGTCGCCCCGCTCGTGGACACCGGCCTGGTCAAGCGCACCTCGCACCCCGAGGACGGGCGGGCCGTGGTGCTCCAGCTCTCCCCGCGCGGGCAGTCCCGTCTCGAGGAAGTACGGTCCTCGCGCCGCCAGTTGATGGCCGAGCTGACCGAGGACTGGGCTCCGGAGGAGCGCGAGGCGTTCTGCTCGCTCCTGACCCGCTTCAACACCGCCCTGTCCGCTCGCATGGCGGCCCAGGGCCTGCCCGGCGCGGACGCGGGGACCACCGCGTCGTAGGTCCGCCCCCGCGCCCCGCCGTCCGGCACGTATCCCGCGCGTGCGCGGCTCTTGACCGAAAGCGTTCGCCTGGCCTCATATGAGAGCGGGGTACGAGGGGTGCCAGGGGGTCGCCGTACGGCGGGAGGCTCGATGTGCGTGAGACGCGTGCGGTACGGGAAGCCCGACGGGCCGGGGAGTTCGAGGCGTTCGTGGCCGGGGCGGGCGGCCGGCTGCTGCACACCGCGACCCTGCTGACGGCCGAGAACGACCGGGACAACCCGCGCGCGCGGCGCCTGCTGACACTCGCCCTCGCGCACACGTACGCGTGCTGGGACCGGCTGCGCGGCGAGGACCCCTACCACCACGCGCGCGTGCGTCTGGCGCTCCGCTTCGCGCACGGCGCCTGGCACCGGTACGCCGTCCTGCCGTTCGGCCGCGGCCGCCGGTCCGCCGTCGGCCCGCTGGCGGGGCTCACCCCGCAGGAACGGCTGATCCTGGTGCTGCGGCTCTACGAGGGGGTCGCCGAGGAGCAGGTGGCGGCACTGCTCGGACTGCCCGGGGAACATGTGCGCGCGGTCTGCGACCGGGCCACGGCGACCCTGCTGCACCCGCCGCGCGGACCGGCGCCCGCGCGTGTGGGGGCGGAGGTGACGGTCTCGTGAACCGGACGCAGCGGGAGGCCGCCGTCCGCCGGATCATGGAGGGCACCGAGCCGCGCGTCCCGCCGGGTCTGTGCGCGGACGCCGTGCGCCGGGGCGGCCGGCTGCTGCGCCGCCGGGAGCGGGCCCTGCGGCTGATGTGGCTGGTGCTGTGCGCGGCGACGGTCGCGTTCACCGTCTGGGCGCTCGTCGCCCGGCCGTGGGTGGAGCCGCCGTCGGAGACGACCCCACCCCTCACCGGCTGGTGAGTGAAGGCCGGTGGGTGAGCCGGTGGGCTACTTGCCCAGCGCCTGCTGGAGGTCCTCCAGCAGGTCCTCGACGTTCTCGATGCCCACCGAGAGCCGCACCAGGTCTCCGGGGACCTCCAGCGCGGAACCGGCCACGGACGCGTGCGTCATACGGCCCGGGTGCTCGATGAGGGACTCCACGCCGCCCAGGGACTCGCCGAGCGTGAACACCTTCGCGCGGTTGCAGACCTCGACCGCCGCCTCCTCGCCGCCGGTGACGCGGAAGGACACCATGCCGCCGAAGGACCGCATCTGCTTCGCCGCGACCTCGTGACCGGGGTGCTCGGGCAGGCCCGGGTACAGCACGCTCGTCACACGCGCGTGCCGCGACAGCATGTCGGCGACCTTCGTGGCGTTCTCGCTGTGCCGGTCCATGCGCACCGACAGCGTCTTGGTGCCGCGCAGCACCAGCCAGGAGTCGAACGGCCCGGCCACCGCGCCCATCGCGTTCTGGTGGTACGCCAGCTCCTCGCCGAGCGTCTCGTCGGCGGTGATCAGCGCGCCGCCCACGACGTCGGAGTGGCCGCCCATGTACTTGGTCAGCGAGTGCACCACGACGTCCGCGCCGAGCGACAGCGGCTGCTGGAGGTACGGCGTGGCGAAGGTGTTGTCGACGACCAGCCTGGCGCCCGCGTCCCGGGCGATCTGGGCGACGGCTGCGATGTCGGTGATGCCGAGCAGCGGGTTGGAGGGGGTCTCCACCCACACGGCCTTGGTCTTCGGGGTGATCGCGGCGCGGACGGCGGCCGGGTCGCTGGTGTCGGCGACCGACCACTCCACGCCCCAGCGGGCGACGACCTTGGCGAACAGCCGGAACGTGCCGCCGTAGGCGTCGTCGGGGATCACCACGTGGTCACCGGGGCTGAGCAGCGTACGCAACAGGCAGTCCTCGGCCGCCAGTCCGGAAGCGAACGCGAGGCCCCGGCGGCCGCCCTCCAGGGCCGCGAGGTTCTCCTCCAGGGCGGTGCGGGTCGGGTTGGCGCTGCGGCTGTACTCGTAACCGCCGCGCAGACCGCCGACGCCGTCCTGCTTGTAGGTCGAGACCTGGTAGATCGGCGGGACGACCGCGCCGGTGAGGGGATCGGCGGTGTTGCCCGCGTGGATCGCCAGGGTCTCGAAGTGCTGACTGATGTGCCTGTCGCTCATGGGAACCGAGCGTAGTGCGCTCACGGGAGTGCTGCCGGACAGGGCGCCCGCGGGGCCTGCGACGGGAGTGTGTCCGAAGGGTTATCCACAGGTGGGGGGACGGGTTGGCCAATTGTCGGCGCGGTCTGGTTCGCTGGAGGCATGGAGATTCTCTGGGTCCTGATGGCGCTGGTCATGCTCGGCTTCGTGGTCGTGCCGCTGCTGCGGCGCAGGCGCGGCGCGGTCGGGCTGGTCCCGGCCGGCCACCCGGACGGCGCGGACCCGGCGACCTACGGCTTCGCGCGCACGGAGGAGCTGGACATCCGTATGCCCGGCCCCGACCACGACCTGCTGGACGTCCTGGACGTCGTCCAGCGCACCCAGGACCACCGCGCGGCGCAGCAGTTGCTGGCCGGTACGGAGACCGAGGGCGAGCTGCGCTGGCAGCGCGTCCAGGCGTTCGCCGGCGCGGCCTCCCTGGAGCTCCAGCAGCGGCCGCGCGAGGTGAGCGAGACGCCGGGCGGCCAGTGGCTGCGGGTCTGGCGGACCGAGGCGCCGAAGGACCCGGGCGGTGCCGCGGTGTACGCCGAGTTCCTGGTGCAGCAGGCGTGGCGGACGTCGACGCCGGGCACCCAGGACTTCCGGATCATCATGGAGGAGGCCCGGGACGCGTGCGGTCATGCGGCGCTGCTCGCCCCCGACGACCCGATCCCGTACATCGTCGAGCTGTCGGTGGCCCGTGGCCTGGACTACCCGCAGTCGGAGTTCGAGCAGCTCTGGCTGAAGATCCTCGACCGCGCCCCGGCGCACATGGGGGCGCATCTGGCGGCCCTGCACTACTGGTGCGAGAAGTGGCACGGTTCGCGCGCGCAGGCGTACGCGTTCGCCGAGGCGGCCGCGGCCCGCGCCCCGCAGGGCTCGCTGCTGGCGGCCATGCCGCTGTTCGCGGTCTTCGAGCATCTCCCCGAGGTGAACCTCGTCCGCGGCTTCTACCAGAGCGAGGTCGTCACCAAGGCGATACACGGCGCGCTGTACGCGGTGCACGCGGCCCGTCCCGACGACCCGATGCTGGCGCACGTCCGCCATCTGCTGGTGTTCTTCCTGGTGGGCTCCGAGCGCTGGGCGGAGGCCATGAACCAGCTCGTCCACGTGGACGGCCATGTGGGCGCCCTGCCGTGGACGCTCTCGGCCGACCCGGCCGCCGAGTTCGCCGTCTACCGCGCGCTGGCGGTGGCGGGCTACGAGGCGAACGGCGGCAGCCCGGCGACACTGCCGCACTGATCCCGCCGGCTCCCGTCGACTCCCCCCGACGGAGACGCGAGACGCGACGGAAACGGGCCCGCCGGAGCGGGCCCGTCACGGCATTGCGGTCGGTCGGCCGTCAGCCCTCCGCGCGGGCGGGCAGTCGCCACCCCGGGCGGGGGAAGTGGCAGGTGTAGCCGTCCGGGTAGCGCTGGAGGTAGTCCTGGTGCTCGGGCTCGGCCTCCCAGAAGGGGCCGACCGGCTCCACCTCGGTGACGACCTTGCCGGGCCACAGCCCGGAGGCGTCCACGTCCGCGATGGTGTCCTCGGCGATCCGCTTCTGCTCGTCGTCCACGTAGTAGATCGCCGAGCGGTAGCTGAGGCCGATGTCGTTGCCCTGGCGGTTCCTGGTGCTCGGGTCGTGGATCTGGAAGAAGAACTCCAGCAGCGTCCGGTAGTCGGTCCGCTCGGGGTCGTAGAGGATCTCGATGGCCTCCGCGTGCGTGCCGTGGTTGCGGTAGGTCGCGTTCGGCACGTCACCCCCGGTGTATCCGACCCGGGTCGCCGTCACGCCCGGAAGTCGGCGGATCAGCTCCTCCATCCCCCAGAAGCATCCGCCGGCCAGTACGGCCCTCTGCGTCTGCGCCGCCATCACGGCCCCTCTCGCTCTTCGTCGTCCAGGTCTCTCGGGCCACGCCGTACGGGACCCACTGACCTCAACACACGAGGGCACCTGCCGATTCCGCGCCTCCCCGATACCGCGTCTGCACCGGCTCAGCGGACGGTGAAGCCGGCCGCCTCGGGGTCCAGCGTCGAGGTGCCGTCCTCCGCGGTGGCCAGGACGGCGACGTGCCAGCGGCCGCGCGGGGACGACGCGGCGTCGGCGCCGGTGACCTTCACGGTGTAGGAGCAGCGCACAGTGTCCCCGTTGGAGGGCGTGCAGTCGGCCCGCTCGGCGGCGGCCATGTCCGAGGGGGTCAGCTTCTTCTCGGCGAGGGACGAGTCCTCGGGCCAGGCCAGCACCTTCACGCTCTGCACCCCGGAGCCCGCCGTGACGTCGGTGACGAAGGACAGCGAACCCTCGCGGTCGCCGTCCGGCGCGGTGTAGCGGGCGGTGCTGCCCGCCAGCGTCGGCGCCTGCTCCCCCGCGTGGGCGAGAGCGAACGCGCCTGCACCGGCGCCGCCGAGGACGACAAGACCGGCGGCCACGGACAGGGCGATACGTCGGGACATGGAACTCTCCATCAGGCTCGGCACGAGAATCGGTCCGGCGCACTCCCCCGCGCCGCTGCGCCGATCCTCGCCGCCCGGCACCCCGCCGGGCATGGGCGCACATACTCAACCGGCCCTGAGTAGAACCCCCGAACACCCGGACACCCCGGACACCCCGGACACCCCGGACACCCCGGACGCCCCGGACGCCCCGGCTAGTCGACCTCGATGCCGAAGTCCCCGACGAGTTCTCCCAGGCCGCCCGGGTATCCCTTGCCGCCGAGGACGAAGTCCCAGTCGCCGTTGGGCCGGTGGCGGAAGGAGCCGAGGACCAGCGCGGTCTCGCCCGGCCGCCCGTCGGAGACCTCCAGTTGCCCCAGCTCCGCGAAGCTCGGGTCGAGGAGGCGGATACGGGCGTCGGTGAACCCGGCGAGGTCGGCGTCCGGGTCGGTCTCCGGGTCGACGGCGGCCACCAGGACGAGCCGGTCGGCCTCGGCGGGCAGTCCGTCGAAGGAGACGCAGATCGCGGCCTTGTCAGGAGGCGTCGCGGGGAGCGCGCGCACCGAGCCGTCCGGGGTCCGCGGGTTGTTGAAGAAGACGAAGTGGTCGTCGCTGAGGACCCGACTGCCGCGGCAGACGAGGGCGCACACGTCCAGACCGACGCTCCCGGTCCACGACATGCCCAGGACGTTGTAGTCGGCCGGCAACGCAGCGCCCGAGCCGGAGGCCGGACGGGAGGCCGAATCAGCAGCCGGCCCGGACGCCCCCGCCGGTGCTGGCGCCGCTCCCCGCCCGCCACCGTCCCCCAGACGCCCCCGCAGACCGTGCCGATGCAGCAGGTCGACGAGTTCGGTCCCCGACACGAGTTCCAGCGGCTTGCCGTTGGCGAAGGTGTGCGAGCCGGGGCCGAACCTCGACGTCGTCACGAGGACGCCCTTGTTGGCGCCGGCGTCCTGCACGGTCCCGTACAGGTCCCGTACGGCCGTGGGCGGCACGGTGTTGCGGTACCGCTTCACCTGCACGACGATCTTGCCGCCGCGGATCGGTGCCGGGTCCCGGGCGTCGACGTCCACCCCGCCGTCGTTGGAGCGCTGGGTGGTCACCGCCTGCATCCCCATGGCCCGGAAGAGGTCGGCGACGAGGTTCTCGAAGGCGATCGGGTCCATGGCGAACAGGTCCGGTTCCTCGTCGCCGCCGTGGGCGACGACCCGGTTGCCGACGTCGTCCGGACGTCTGCCGGGCCGTACCGGGGCGAGCTGGTCCGGCCGGGCCGAGAGCTGGCCGCGCAGCGCGTCGGTCAGGCAGCCGACGGGGTCCACCTGGGCGAGGTGCAGATCGTCGAACGTGGAGCGCGCGACCATGACGGTCGCGAGGAAGAAGCGTCCCGGGCGGCCCGTCGTGGGGTCGTGGCCGTCGACGAAGCCGTTCAGGGTCACCGATTCGAGGGCGCCCAGCTCGCCGTCCGCCGTGAACAGCTCGTGCAGCACGAGGAGCGCGCACTGGGCCAGCGTCTCCCGGTACAGGGCCCGGCGCTGGGCTGCCGGGCGGGGCACGTCCTTGTCCTGGTCGGAGCCGACCATGTACCGGACGGCCTTCGCCTCCGGGACGATGTCGAGCGCGGGCAGCTCCCAGTCCAGGACGAGCTGCCGGGCCGCCGGGTCGTAGGCCGCGGCCACCTGGCGCGGGAAGTCCTGCGGCCACGCCGTCGAGGCGTAGAGGGCGGCGGAGAGGTACTCGATCACCGAGTCGGGGTCCTGGCGCCGCATGCCGTCGGTGAGCGCGGCGACCCCGGCGTTGTGCCGCCGCACCTCGGCCAGTCGGGCGTCGGCCCACTCCTGGTACTCCCGCTGGTACGACGCCAACTGCTGCTGCCGCCGGGCCTCCGCGGCCTGGGCGGTCCGCCAGTCCCGTTCGAAGCGCGCCCGTGCCTCGGCCTGTGCCTGCTGGCGGCGGCTCGCGGTCCAGCCGCCCTGTGTCTGGTAGTGCTGGAGGTCCGGCATGGGCACCGGCTGCGCCAGGGCGCCGGGAGCGAAGGGCTCGACCACCTCGGGCCGCAGCAGCGAGGCGACCTGGAACGCGGGCGCGCGGCAGCCCGAGGCGAGGAGCCCCTGCAAGGCCGCGACCTGCGCGTCCAGTTCCTCCGTACGACGGATCGCCTCCGCCGTACGGTACTCACGGTGGCTCTGGGCGGCCCGGCGCTGATAGGCCCGCGCCTCCCGCTCCTGGTGTCTGCGCCGCCTGGCCTCGGCCTCCAGCTCGCGCTGCTGCTGGCGTTGCATCTCGGCCCAGACCCCGACGAAACCGGTAGAGCGACGACTCATGTGCTACACGCCCTCCCCAGGACGTCGGCAGCCGGAAATCACCGTGATGGCCCCCCACCCGGTGTGACGAGCCGACTCTATCCAGCGATCGCCGCTTCGCACATCCACTCGGCAAAGGCGGTCCACTGCTGCGATCCGCGCAGGTCGACGTCGCTGTGACGCCGAGTCCGGGTGATCACCGCGCCGCCGGGGCCGTGATGCCGAGGACGCGGTCGTGGAGGACGGGGAGTTCGGTGCGGATGCGGGTGACCTCGGACATGTCGAGGTCCGCGGTGAGCGTCTCCTGGTCCGGTCCGGCCTCGGCGAGGACGGTGCCCCAGGGGTCGACGACGACGCTGTGCCCTGCCTGGTGGATGCCGCTGTGGGTGCCGGCGGCGCAGCAGGCCAGCAGGAAGACCTGTTCCTCCAGGGCCCTGGTGCGGGTGAGGAGCCGCCAGTGCGTGAGGCGTGCCGCGGGCCAGGCGGCCGGTATCACGATCAGCTCGGCGCCCGCGTCGATCAGGGCCCGGAAGAGTTCCGGGAAACGCAGGTCGTAACAGATGGCGAGGCCGACGACACCGAAGTCGGTGGGGACGGTGACCACGTCCTCGCCGCCGCCCATCAGGGTCGCCTCGCCGGTGTCGAAGCCGTAGCGGTGGATCTTGCGGTAGCGGCCGCGCAGCTCGCCGTTCCGGTCGAAGAGCAGGGCGGTGTTGTACAGCGTGCCGTCCGCGTCCCGTTCGACGATCGATCCGGCGTGCAGCCAGGACCCGGCCTGCCGGGCGGCGGCGGACAGGGCGACGGCCGTGGGGCCGTCGACGCTCTCGGCCTCGCGGTCCCAGCCGTCGTAGGACCAGGCGCCGGCCGTCCACAGCTCCGGCAGGACCACCAGGTCGTCGCCCGCCCGGTCGCGGACCAGGGAGGCCGCCCGGTGACGGCGTTCTTCGGCGGACTCCGACGCGTCCACGGACAACTGGATCAGCGAGGCTCGCATGACTGTCACCTCCGGGACCGCCGTCGCAGGGGGCGCACGGTCCAGTCCGAGGGAACCTCTTCCCCTACGAGCCTAAGGACGCCGGTGAGCCTCCCGCACGTCCCGGCCCACGGAAAACCGGCCGGTGACGGCCGCGACCAGCGGATATGGCAGGGTGAGCCGACCCATTCATGATCTCTGGCCGGCCGAGCCGCCGGCTGAACGGCGATTGTCGGTGCCCGGTGTTTTCATGGAGGCATGGGTAGCAGGAGTGTCGCCGTCGAGCGTCTGGTCGGGGCCGGGCAGGGGGCCGTGTGGGAGGCGTTGACCGATCTGCGCGGGATGGAGCGGGTGCTCAGCGGGGTCAGCGAGGTCGAGGTGCTCACCGACGGGGCGTTCGGTGTGGGGACCCGCTGGTGTGAGACCCGCCGGATGTTCGGCAAGGACGCCACCGAGGAGATGTGGGTGACGGTCAGCGTGCCGCCCGAGCGGTACGTGGTCGAGGCCGAGTCGCACGGATCCCGGTACGTCTCGGCCTGGGACCTGATCCCGGCGGGCCCCTCGGCGACGACCGTGTGCATGACGTTCTCCGCCACCCCGACCGGCGGGGTGAGCGGCCTGCTCGCCAAGCTCATGGGCGGGCTGGGCGAGCGGGCGGTGCGCAAGGCCATCGCCAAGGACCTCGCCGACGTCGCCGCGGCGGTCGAGAACCGCGGCGCCTGAAGGACCGCCCTGACCTCAGATCGTCGCCGCGTCGATCACGAACCGGTAGCGGACGTCGCTCGCCAGCACCCGCTCGTACGCGTCGTTGATCTCCTGCGCGCCGATCAGCTCGATCTCCGCGCCGATGCCGTGCGCCGCGCAGAAGTCCAGCATCTCCTGGGTCTCCCGGATGCCGCCGATGCCGGAGCCGGCCAGTGTCTTGCGGCCGCCGATCACGGAGAACAGGTTGAGGGCGACGGGCTCCTCGGGCGCGCCGACGTTCACGAACGCGCCGTCCGTCCTCAGCAGCGACAGATAGGCGTCGAGGGGGAGCGGCGCCGACACCGTCGACAGGATGAGGTCGAAGGTGCCCTTGAGGTCCTTGAACGTCCGCTCGTCACTCGTGGCGTGGTAGTGGTCGGCGCCCAGCTTCAGGCCGTCCTCCTTCTTGCGCAGCGTCTGGGACAGCACGGTCACCTCGGCGCCGAGCGCGTGGGCGATCTTGACGCCCATGTGGCCGAGGCCGCCCAGGCCGACGATCGCGACCTTCTTGCCAGGGCCGGCGTTCCAGTGCCGCAGCGGGGAGTACGTGGTGATGCCGGCGCAGAGCAGCGGCGCGGCCTCGTCCAGCGCCAGGGTGTCGGGGATGCGCACGACGTAGTTCTCGTCGACGACGATCTTCTGGGAGTAGCCGCCGTAGGTGGGCTCGCCGTCCTTGCCGATCGCGTTGTACGTACCGACGCCGCCGCCGGTGCAGTACTGCTCCAGGCCGGCCGCGCAGTTGTCGCACTCACGGCAGGAGTCGACCAGGCAGCCGACGCCGACCCGGTCGCCGACGGTGAACTTCGTGACGCCGGGGCCGACCTCGGAGACGACGCCGGCGATCTCGTGGCCGGGGACCATCGGGAAGATCGCCTCGCCCCAGCCCTCGCGGGCCTGGTGGATGTCGGAGTGGCAGATGCCGGCGAACTTGATGTCGATCAGGACGTCGGACTCACGGACCGCGCGACGCTCGATCGTCGTGCGCTCCAGCGGTGCCTTGGCTGCGGGTGCGGCGTACGCGGCAACGGTGGTCATGCCGGGGTCTCCTAGCGGGGGGTTCGCGGTCCGGTCCGTCGTCGGACCGGGTACGGCGTCCAGCCTGCCCGCCGCCGCCCGGCTCACCCAGCCCACGCCTTTGCGTACGACCGCCGTGCCTACCACCGGCAAGGTCAGGCTGACGGTCGTACGACCGTGAATACTGGACGTATGGACGAACAGCCCGGACTGTCCGGCGCGCCCCTGGACCGGCGGGCCGAGCTGAGCGAGTTCCTGCGCACCCGGCGGGCCCGGCTGAAGCCGCAGGACGTCGGCCTGCCGGACTTCGGCAGGCACCGGCGGGTGCCCGGACTGCGGCGCGAGGAACTGGCGCAGTTGGCCGGGGTGTCGGTGGCGTACTACACGCGCCTGGAGCAGGGCAACGGGCGGAACGTGTCGGCGGAGGTGCTGGACTCGATCGCGCGGGCGCTGCGGCTGACCGACGCCGAGCACGCGCACCTGACGCATCTGGCGAAGCCGAAGCACAAGAAGAAGCACACCGCGCGACCCCAGCAGGTGCGGCCGGGGCTGCGGCAGTTGCTGGACAGCATGGACGGCGTGCCCGCGTACGTCGTCGGGCGGCGCGCGGAGATCCTGGCCTGGAACCGGATGGCGGCGGCGGTCTTCGGCGACTGGGCGGAGCTGCCCGTGGCCGAGCGGAACTGGGCCCGGCTGGTCTTCCTGGACGCCGGCTACCACGAACTGTTCGTCGACTGGGAGCAGAAGGCGATCGACGTCGTCTGCGCGCTGCGCATGGACGCCGGCTGCTACCCCGACGATCCGCGGCTGTCCGCGCTCGTCGGGGAGCTGTCCGTCAAGAGCGAGGAGTTCCGGCGGCTGTGGGCGACCCATGACGTCAAGGAGAAGAGCCACGGCGTGAAGCGGCTGCGGCATCCGCTGGTGGGCGAACTCTCCCTGAACTTCGAGGGGTTCCGGCCGGCGGGCGACGGCGACCAGACGATGTGGGCGTACCACGCCGAGCCGGGTTCGGCGTCGGCGGAGGCGCTGCGGCTGCTGGCCAGTTGGGGGACGGACGCGACCCGGGCGGGGTCCCAGACCCAGACCCCGTCCTCCTGACCGCGCCCCTCCCCCGAAACCCCCGTACTGGAGCCCTCGTACGACCGGCTCAGGCCGCTCCCGCGTTCTCCTTCACCGTGATCTTCCCCTTGCGGATGGTGGCGAGGCGCGGGGCCTTCTTCGCGATGGAGGAGTCGTGGGTGACCATGATGAAGGTCAGCCCGTGCTCCTTCCACAGGCTCTCCAGCACCTCCATGATCTCGTCGCGCATGCTCTCGTCGAGGTTGCCGGTGGGCTCGTCGGCGAGGAGCACCTTCGGCTTCTTCACCAGCGCGCGGGCGATCGCGACACGCTGCTGCTGGCCGCCGGACATCTCGGACGGCAGATGCCCGAGGCGTTCGCCGAGGCCGACGGAGCGCAGCGCCTCGGCGGCCCGCTCGCGCCGCTCCTTGACCTTGACGCCGAGCGGGACGAGGGCGGTCTCGACGTTCTCCTGCGCGGTGAGCGTCGGGATGAGGTTGAACGACTGGAAGACGAAGCCGATGTTCTCGCTGCGCACCTTGGTCAGCTTGGCCTCGGACAGCTTGGCCAGATCGGTGCCGTCGAGGACGATCTCGCCCTCGGAGGGCCGGTCGAGGCCGCCGAGCATCTGGAGCAGGGTGGACTTGCCGCCGCCGGTGGGGCCCTGGATGACGAGCCGGTCGCCGTCGGCGATGGTCAGGTCGACGCCGTCGAGCGCGTGGACGGTGCCCTTGCCGCGGGTGTAGCGCTTGGTGACGCCTCTGAGTTCGTACATGGGGAGGACAACTCCTGGTGTGGGTGAGGGGGTTGGCTGCGCGAAACGCCTGTTCCGCGCGCCTACTCGACGCGGCGCAGCGCGTCCGCGGGCCGCAGCCGGGAGGCGCGCCAGCCGCCGAACGCCCCCGCGATCAGACCGCCGGCGACGGCGAGGCCGACGGCCGTCACCACGGTGGTCACGCTGACGGGCGCGGTGAGCGCCACGTCGAGCGTCTTGGACGCCGCCTCACGCGCGGGGCCGCCGAAGCCGCCTCCGCCGCCCGGACCGGCCATGCCGCCGGGACCGCCCTGGCCGCCGCCCCCGCCGCTGCCGAGCTGGGCCTGGAGGGTGGGGCTGACGGCGGTGACGGCGTAGGCGCCCGCGAGGCCGAGGGCGATACCGAGGACGCCGCCGAGCAGGCCGTTGACCATGGCCTCGCCGACGACCTGCCGGGTGACCCGGCCGGACTTCCAGCCCAGCGCCTTCAGCGTGCCGAACTCGCGGACCCGGCGGGAGACCGCCGAGGAGGTCAGCAGACCGGCGACCAGGAACGCGGCGACGAGGACCGCGATCGACAGCCACTTGCCGACGTTGGTGGCGAGGGAGGAGGCCGTGGAGAGGGAGCCGGACACGGTGTCGGCGAGGTCGGCGGAGGTCGTCACCGTCGTACCAGAGACGTTCTTCTGGATGGTCGACTTGACGCTGTCGATCTGCTGGGAGTCGGTCGCCTTGACGTAGATCGTGGTGACCTTGTTCTTGGACTCGCTGAGGGTCTGCGCCTGGGCCAGCGGGATGTAGACGTTGGCGGCGGAGTCGCCGCTGTCGGCGGTGGCGACGCCGATCACCTTGAACTTCACGCTCTTGACGGTGATCGTCGAACCGACCTTGAGCTTCTTCTCCTTGGCGTACGCCGAGTCGACCACGGCGACCTTGCCGCTGGTCTCGGCGGAGGTGAAGGTACGGCCGCTGGTGATCTTGGAGGAGGTCAGCGGGCCCAGGTCGGGCCGGGTGACGTCGGTGCCGAAGACGGAGTAGCTGTTGACGTCGAAGTCGGCGCCGCCGCCGCGTACTTCACCCTGCGGCTGGCCGCTGCCGCCCCCGCCGGGGCCGCCCTGACCGCCGCCGTTGCCGCCGTTGCCGTTCTGCTGGAACTCGCCGCGGGTGAACTGGCCGCTGACCTTGAGGACTTGGAGGCTCAGTCCGCCGACCGCGTCGGAGACGCCGTTCTGCTTGCCGACCTTGGTGACGGTCGACGTGGACAGGGTCTGGAAGCCCTGGACCATCACCCGGTCGGTGCTCTGCTCCTCGTCGGAGTCGCCGTCCCGCGCGTCGAACTGGAAGCGCGGACGTTCGGAGGTGCTCGCGCTGGGCGAGGCGGCCTTGGTGACCGTCATGTCCGTGCCCAGGCCGTACAGGGACTGGAGGACCTTGTCCTGGGCCTTCCCCATGCCGGAGGACACGGAGGAGACCACGATGACCAGCGCGATACCCAGCGCGAGCCCGGAGGCGACGACGAGGGCCGCCTTTCTGCGGCGGCGCAGTTCGCGCCTCAGGTAGGTGAAGAACATGCGCCGCACGGTAGGTACGGCGCGTGATGACTGGATAAGGCGGAAATAAGAGAACCATGAGAAGGCTGTGATCGGCCCCGGAAACACCGATGCCGCCCCTGAGGGCGGCACCGGAAAAGCTGTGGATCCCGAAGGGTCCGGAGGGGTCCGGAAGGGCTGTCAGACGGCCGAACCGGCCTTCCACTGCGCCCAGTCCATGTTCCAGCCGTTGAGGCCGTTGTCCGGGGAGACCGTCTTGTCGCCGGTGTTCTGGACGACCACGACGTCACCGACGATGGAGTTGTCGAAGAACCACGCGCCCGGCGTGCTCTTGTCGTTGGCGCCCTTGGTGTCGGACAGGCCGACACAGCCGTGACTGGTGTTCACCGAGCCGAAGATGGACTTCGCGCCCCAGTAGTTGCCGTGCACGAAGGTGCCCGAGGTGGTCAGGCGCATGGCGTGCGGGACGTCCTTGATGTCGTACTCGCCCTTGCCGTCGTCGTCGGTGAAGCCGACCGTCGCGCCGTTCATCCGGGTCTCCTTGAACTTCTCGGAGATCACCATCTGGCCTTCGTACGTCTTGTTGTCGGGCGAGCCCGCGGAGATCGGGATGGTCCGGACCGTCTTGCCGTCCTGCGTGACCTTCATCTGCTTGGTCTTCGCGTCGACGTAGGTGACCTGGTTGCGGCCGATCTTGAAGGTGACCGTCTTCTGCTGGACGCCGACCACACCGGCCGCGCCCTCGACGCCGTCGAGGTCCAGCTTCAGGGTGACGGTGGAGTCCTCCTGCCAGTAGTCCTCGGGACGGCAGTCCATGCGCGTCGTGGAGAACCAGTGGCAGACGACTTCCTGGTTGCTGCTGGTGGTGACCGAGACGCCCTTCTGCACGGCCGCCTTGTTGGTGATCTCCTTGTTGAAGTTGATGGAGACCGGCATGCCCACGCCGACGGTCGAGCCGTCCTCGGGCGTGAAGTTGCCTATGAAGCTGTTGTCCGGGGAGACCGTGGTGAAGGAGGCGTTCTCATGGGCCTCCAGGCCCTTGGAGTCCTTCGCGGTCGCCGCCACCTTGTAGGTGGTCGAGCGCTCGAGCTGGGCGCTCGGCTTCCAACTGGTCTTGTCGGCGGAGAGGGCGCCCTCGACGGCGGTGCCGTCCGCGGTGGTCATCTTCACCTCGGTGAGCGTGCCCTTGCTCACGGTGACGGCCGCGGAGTTGTTGATGGAGGCGTTGTCGGAGCCGTCCTTGGGCGTGATCTCGATCTGCGCCTCGGAGGACTTCTGCGCGGCCGCCTCGTCGGCCCTGGCCTGGGAAGACCTGTCGCCGCCGTCGGACGCGCTGCTGTCACCGCTGGAACACGCAGAGAGCACCAGAACACCGCCGAGCAGTGCGGACGCGGTCATCAGACCTCGGCGCCGCCTACTGTCCGTCATCACACGCTTCTCCATCGTTGCCGATTTCCCGAACCCCGAGAGTCCCCGTCAAGAGCTTCAACGCTACGACCGGTTCGTCCCGTTCCACATTGTCCCAAGGTGTGGGGCATGCCACGTCCACGGGGTGGTGGGCCGCCCGGGGCGGGCGGCGCGGGTGATGCGGGTGCCGGTCGGTGCGCCCACTGAGACGACGCGACCCCGGGTGGCGGTTGCCGTCCGGGGTCACGATTTCCCCAAGACGATCAGCCGGCGCCGCCCGCGCGCGGGTCGTCGTCGCCCTCGTCGACGTCTTCGTCCACGTCATCCTCGTCGACATCTTCGCCGTCCAGGTCCCAGTCCGGCGAATCGGGGTCGTAGTCGACGCGTTCGCTGGACCAGGACGCCTGCTGGAGTTCCACCCCGGGCACCTCGCCGACCAGGTCGAACGGGTCGACCAGCGAGGCGAGCGCCTCGGCGGTGTCTTCCGTCACAGCGCTCGCGGCCAGGGCCTGCTCCGCCTCCGGGATCCGCGGACCGTCGGGATCCTCGGCGTCCCGGGCGATCCGTTCCAGCGCGGCCCGCGCCACGGCGTCCTCGTCATGAATTTCCAGGACCAGTTCCACGCGAAGACGGACAAATCGTGATGTCTTTTCGGCACTCATGCCCGGAGCGTACGGCTGGTTCGTCCCGCAACTTTCCCGCGACCCGCGCCTTTCATTAGCATCGGGCCACACGGCCAATTCGCCAGCGCCACAAGGGGATCGATATTCCGTGTCATCCGCTCGCCGTCCGTTGCTGACCGCCACCGCCGCGGGGACCCTCCTGGGCGCCCTGTGGTTCGTCCCGTCCGCCAACGCGTCCCAGGACGCCCCGGCCAGAACGGAGACGACGACGCAGGTCACCACCCAGGCGCGCGCCGCGTCCACGACGACGTCCAGCGCGACGTCCACGACGGCCACGACCACGGAGTCCGGCACCGCGACCGTCACCGACGCCACCACGACGACGGACGACGGCACCCGCCTCGCCGACACCGGAAGTTTCGACACCACGCCCTACGTCGTGGGCGGAACGTCGCTGCTCGCCCTGGGTGCCGGATTCGTCGTGTATTCCGTTCGCCGGGAACGTCTCGGATTTTGAATTGACTTGACTCTTTGTTGACAGCCCGTTCATAGTCCGCTCATGAAGAGATCATCGGGGGCGCGGCTGTGCGCCACTGCCGCGGTGGGCGCGCTGTCGCTCGCGCTCGTGACGGGTTGTGGATCGTCGGACGAGGGGTCGAAGGACTCCGGGGGCTCGAAGGGTTCCTCCTCCTCCTCGTCGGCCGCGGCGTCGGACGCGAAGGCGCTGACCAAGGCCGAGCTGGAGAAGCTGCTGCTCGCCCAGGGCGAGATCAAGGGATTCAAGGTCGACTCGGGCGACGACACCCTGCCGGCGTCGAAGTCGCTGGTGAAGACGGACAAGGCGGAGTGCGACCCGCTGGCCTGGTCGACGGCGGCGCTGGCCCCGGGCGACACGGACGCGAGCGTCGGCAACACCGTCTCGGAGGACAAGGCGTCGTCCGCCCCCACCTCCCTGGAGGAGCTGGACGAGGACGCCTTCGCGGACGCGTTCAACCTGGACATGACCTTCGTGGGTCTGTCCTCGTACGACGGTGACGGCGCGGAGAAGGCCATGAAGGCGGTCTCCGACGGTGTGAAGGCGTGCTCCTCCGGCTACGCCCTCAAGGCCGAGGGCGAGACCACCAAGGTCACCAAGGTGGCCCCCGCCGAGGGCACCGGCGGCGGCGACGAGGCGATCGCCTTCTCCGAGGACGTCGACATGGACGGCGAGGGCACGGCCACCTTCCACACCGAGGTGGTCCGCAAGGGCAACACCATCGCCACGTTCTACACCGTGAACTTCGCCGCGTTCGGCACCGGTGAGGCCATGAAGATCCCGGCCGCCGTGGTGCAGGCGCAGGTCGCCAAGCTCAAGTAGCCCAGCAGACATACGAAGGGGCCCTGCCGTCTGGTGACGGCAGGGCCCCTTCAACTGCCCTACCGCAGCGGCCCCGTGACCGACTCCGCCGCCGCGACCAGACGCCCGTCGCGCACGAACGCGTCCGCCGCCGCGAGGTCCGGGGCCAGGAAGCGGTCCGGGCCCGGGCCCTGGACGCCCGCCTCGCGTACGGCCGCGATGACGGCCCGGGTCGCGGGCGCCGGGGTGAGGCCCTCGCGCAGCTCCACGCCGCGGGTGGCGGTGTACAGCTCGACGGCGAGCACGCGCGTGAGGTCGTCGACGGCCGTGCGCAGCTTGCGCGCCGCCGACCAGCCCATGGACACGTGGTCCTCCTGCATCGCGGAGGACGGGATGGAGTCCGCGGAGGCCGGGACGGCGAGCCGCTTCAACTCGCTGACCAGCGCGGCCTGTGTGTACTGGGCGATCATCAGGCCGGAGTCGACACCGGCGTCGTCGGCGAGGAACGGCGGCAGGCCGTGGCTGCGGTTCTTGTCCAGCAGCCGGTCGGTGCGCCGTTCGGCGATGGAGGCGAGGTCGGCGACGGCGATCGCGAGGAAGTCGAGGACGTAGGCGACCGGCGCGCCGTGGAAGTTGCCGTTGGACTCCACGCGTCCGTCGGGCAGCACCACGGGGTTGTCGACGGCGGCGGCCAGTTCGCGTTCGGCGACCAGGCGGGCGTGGGCGATCGTGTCGCGGCCGGCGCCGGCGACCTGCGGGGCGCAGCGCACCGAGTAGGCGTCCTGGACGCGGGGCGCGTCGTCCTGGTGGTGGCCGGTCAGCTCCGAACCGGCGAGCACGGCGAGCATGTTGGCGGCGGAGTCGCCCTGCCCGGGGTGCGGGCGGATGGCGTGCAGTTCGGGGGCGAGGACCCGGTCGGTGCCGAGCAGGGCCTCCAGGGAGAGGGCCGCGGTGATGTCGGCCGACGTGTAGAGGCGGTCCAGGTCGGCGAGGGCCATGATCAGCATGCCGAGCATGCCGTCGGTGCCGTTGAGGAGGGCGAGGCCCTCCTTCTCGCGCAGTTCGACGGGCTCGATGCCGTGCGCGACGAGCAGGTCGCCGGCGGGCGCCACGACGCCGTCGGGGCCCTCCGCGTCGCCCTCGCCCATCAGGGTCAGGGCGCAGTGCGAGAGCGGGGCCAGGTCGCCGGAGCAGCCGAGGGAGCCGTACTCGTGGACGACGGGGGTGATGCCGGCGTTCAGGATGTCGGCCATGGTCTGCGCGACCTCGGGCCGTACGCCGGTGTGTCCGGAGCAGACGGTCTTCAGGCGCAGGAACATCAGCGCGCGCACGACCTCGCGCTCCACGCGCGGGCCCATGCCGGCGGCGTGCGAGCGGACGATGTTGCGCTGGAGCTGGGTGCGCAGTTCCTGGCTGATGTGCCGGGTGGCGAGGGCGCCGAACCCGGTGGAGACGCCGTAGACCGGGTCGGGCTTGGCGGCCAGGGCGTCCACGATCCCGCGGGCCGCGGCGAGGGCGGCGAGCGCCTCCCCGGACAGTTCGACGCGGGCCCCGCCGCGCGCCACGGCGAGCACGTCGGACGCCGTCACGCCAGATGTCCCCACCACCACAGTGTGCATATCCATATTCAGGAGCGTAGGCGGTGAAGACGAAGATGTCACCAGTGGAACCCCGGTTCGCCCCTTACCGATCGCGTCACACCCGGGAGGCGGTCAGGACCGGCCCCGGAACCGCCGACGCTCGGCCGCCTGCTCGCGCGGCGGCTCGTCGGCCAGGCGCACGACGGGGTCGTCGGGCCCCTCCCGGCCCGCGACGACCGGCCGGGAGGGGCCGCGTATCGCCTTGGCGCGGTACTGGGCGGCGTCGGCCAGCCGGAAGAGCCGGCGGGCCGAGCGGACCGGCCCGATCGGGTCCTCGGTGGAGGCGACCCCGCAGGCCACGCCCTCGCCCAGCTCCAGTTCATCGGCGCGGCGGCAGAGTTCGCCGGCCACCTTGACCACGGCGTCGGCGGGCGGCCCTGCCGCCAGCAGACAGAACTCGTCGCCGCCGAGGCGGGCGGCCAGGGCGCCCGGCAGCATCGCCCCGCAGAGCGACAGCACCGAGCCGAAACGTTCCAGCAGGCGGTCGCCGACCGCGTGCCCCCGGGTGTCGTTGACCCGCTTGAGCCCGTTGAGGTCGCACACCACCAGGCTGACGACGGTGCCGTCCGCCCGGTGCCGTTCGATCGCCTCCTCCAGCCGTACGTCGACGGCGCGGCGGTTGGCGAGACCGGTGAGGGCGTCGGTGAAGGCCAGCCGCCGGGCCTCCTCCAGCCGCTCGGTCTGGGCGATCCCGGCGGCCACGACGGCGGCCAGGACGGTGGCGAAGTCGGCGTCGGCCCGCGCGAACACCGTGGCGCCGGCCGCGCGCGCCACGTACAGCTCGCCCCAGGCGCGGCCGTGCAGCACGATCGGCGCGACCACGCAGGAGCCGCGGCCCCTGCGGCGCAGGGCGGCGACCCGCTGGTGGCAGTAGCCGGGCCGGCCCGCGGCGGGGCCCTGGGCCGTCTCCACCCAGGCGTCGGGCTCGCCGCCGGACGCCCAGCGCTCGTGCAGGAACTCGGTGATCTCGGGGAACTGGTGCACCGGGTACGCCTCGTCCTCCGGGAACTCGTCCTCCCCGGCGGCGCGGTCGCCCACGTTCACCAGGACGCGCAGCCGGCCCAGATCGCGCTCCCACACCGAGAGCGCGGCGAAATCGCCGTCCAGGGCCCGGCACGCGCCGAGCGCCGCGGCCCGCCACGACTCCCGGGGCGTACGGGCCGCCGCCATCCCCTGTGCCAGCTCCACCACGGCCGCGAGGCGTCTGTCCTCACCCATCTCCCCAGGTTAGGGACATTCGCCGCGAAAGGTGACGTCGGAGGGTCACCCGCCGTGACCGCCCGCCCTTGCTACTCCCCCGGCCACTCGGGCCGCCGCTTCTCGTTGAACGCCGCGACCCCCTCGGCCCGGTCGCCCGAGAACGCCACCGAGCGCCAGGCCGCGTCCTCAACCTCCAGGCCCGCCCGCAGATCGAGCCCCTGCCCGAGCCGCAGCGCGCGCTTGGCCGCCCGCAGGCCCACCGGCGAGTTCGCGGCGATCCGCGCGCCCATCGCGAGGGCCTCCTCGCGGTCCCGCCCCTCGTCCACCAGCACGTCCACCAGGCCCAGCTCGCGCGCCTCGGCCGCCTCCACCCGCCGTGCGGTGAAGATCAGCTCGGCGGCCCGCGCCGCGCCCACCCTGCGGGGCAGCAACTGCGTGCCGCCGCCGCCCGGGATCACCCCCACCGACACCTCCGGCAGCCCCACCACGGCGGTCCGGTCGGCCACGATCACATCGCAGGCCAGCGCCAGCTCGAAGCCGCCGCCCAGCGCGAACCCGTGCACCGACGCGACCGTCGGCACGGGCAGCTCCAGCACGCCGGTGTACGCGCCGCGCGCGACGGGCCGCTGCCGCACCAGGTCGGCGTCGCTGAAGGAGTTGCGCTCCTTGAGGTCGGCGCCGACGCAGAACGCCCGCTCGTGCGTCGAGGTCAGCACGACCACCCGTACGTCCCGGTCCTCACCGAGCGCCGCGCAGGCCCGGGCGACGGAGCGGGCCATCTCGGTCGACACGGCGTTCATCGCCTTGGGCCGGTCGAGCGCCAGCTCCGCGACCCGGCCGCCGTCCCCGTGCCGCCGCACCAGCACGAACTCCCCGAACCGCACCTCACTCATGACACCCTCCGGCTCCACACGGGTTAACGCGGGTTAACATCCCGCCCGCCCGATCATCGCAGGCGGGATCCGGGAGGGAAAGTGCCGCCGGGACGGGGGTGCGTACCGGCGGCACGCCGTGTTCCGTTCGCTGATGTGTGGCCCGTCCACCCGTTCGAGTGATATCTCGCCCAACTCGCCCCTGATCACCCAAGGCAGCGCATACCGTGCCGTCCGCCCCGGCGTTGACGGGGGCGGACGCGCACCGGGAGGGGACGCGATGGTGAGCACACCGGTGGACGACAAGCGTGACCAGGCAGAACACACCCCGATCTGGGCCATGCCGCGCGGCCGGCACCGGCGTCCGCGCCGGCGCAGGGTGCTGTTCGCGGCGGGCGGGCTGGCGCTGGCCGCGGGGGTGCTGAGCCTCGTACGGCTGACCTCGGAGCCGGGCGGTGTCGCCGGGCTCGGCACCGCCGAGGCCGAACCGCACCCCGACCCCGTCATCGGCGGCGCCCCGTCCACCGGCCTCCCGGCCGAGGCGGGCGCGACGGTCTCCCCGACCCCGACGAACGCCTCCCCCATGGGCGGCACCAGCGGGACTCCGACCCCCGAGGCGAGCCGGGTGCCGGGTGCCTCGGCCACCCCGACACCTGCGGCCCCCACACCGGGCACCGGCTCCTCCCCGGTCACGCCCGGCGCGATCCCGCTGCCTCCCCGGGCCCCGTCAGCCGCGCCTTCCGCGCCGTCCGCGCCCGACGACGACGATCCGCGCCCGGCCCCCACGACACCCACCCGTCAGCCGGCGCCCACCCCG
Source organism: Streptomyces sp. CAI-85 (assembly GCF_013363615.1). NCBI lineage: Bacteria > Bacillati > Actinomycetota > Actinomycetes > Kitasatosporales > Streptomycetaceae > Streptomyces > Streptomyces sp. CAI-85. The sequence goes on from NZ_JAANNX010000017.1 coordinate 44,386, forward strand.
TCCGCCACCCCTACGCCCCCGGCCCCGGCCCAACCCGGCCACCCGGGCCTCTGCGTCCCGATCATCGGGCTGTGCGTCGACGCCCTGGGCGGCCAGAACCGCTAGGTGGGCGGGGCGAGCCCATGCACAGTCCCGCGCCCGCCCGGGCCGGTCCGCTGAAGCGGGGGAAGAGCGGGAGAAGACCTCGTCGGCGCCCCGCACCCGCCCCGCCCGGCTCCCGGGTGCCGCAGGCCGGAGCCGCTGAGCGGGCGGGAGGGCTCCCGCGCCCGCCCGCCCCGGCCGGCCGGACGGTCGAAGCCGACGAGGGCAGCGGGCCGCAGACACCAGCGGGGCCATTCCCCGCCGCCGCCTACTCCTCGCCCCCGCCCCGCCGAGTCAGCAGCCAGGGCTCCACCACGCCCAAACCGCGCACCGGGCGTTGCCACATCGGCTGGAGGGCGAAGCGGTACGTCGGCGGGTCCTCGCCCTCCTTCTCCGCTGCGGCCGCCGCTTCCGCGGCCTCGGCCTCGGAGGCGGGGGCGTCGCCGGTGCGGATGAGTTCCTCCGCGAAGGCGCTGTCGACCAGGACCGCGTCCCGCGGCGCTATCGACGTCAGCCGTGACGCCAGGTTCACCGTCGTACCGAAGACGTCGCCCATCCGGGTCGTGACCGTGCCGAACGCCATGCCGACGCGCAGCTCCGGCATCGTCTCGTCGTTGCTCATCGTCTCGACGAGCCGCAGCGCGATGTCGGCGGCGGTGCCCGCGTCGTCGGCCGCGTAAAGCACCTCGTCGCCGAGGGTCTTGATGAGCCGTCCGCCGCGCGCGGCGACCAGGTCGGCGGCGGTGGTCTCGAACGCCTCGACCAGCTCGCCGAGTTCCTCCTCCTCCATCCGCCGGGTCAGCCGGGTGAAGCCGACCAGGTCGGCGAAGGCGACGGCGAGCCGCCGGTCGACCATCTCCTCGTCGTCGGCGGCCTGCACGACCCGCCCCGCCGAGGCGGCGAGCTGCCGGCGCCAGACGTAGACGAGGAACTCCTCCAGCTCGGGCAGGAGCAGTTCGACGATCGGATAGGTGACCTCGGTGCGGGTCATCCCGGGCTCGGGCGGCTCGGTCAGGCCCTCCAGGAAGGAATCGATCTGCCACTCCGCCAACCGGGCGGTGGTCTGCCCCGTGGACCGGGCGACCTGCACCGCCATGGCCTCGCTCAGCAGCCCCGCCTCGACGAGACCGGCGAGCCGGCGCAGCGCCAGCACGTCGGCCTCGGTGAGCGCCTTGGCCTGCCCGATGTCGGCGAAGCCCATGGCGCGCCAGAAACGCGACGCCAGCTCCATGGAGACCCCGGCGCTGCGGGCGGCCTGAAAGGGCGTGTAGCGCCGCTCGGCGCCGAGGATGAGCTGTTCGAGGCGGAGGGCGAGCGGGTCCTCGCCGGAGTCGGCGTCGGACTCGGCCGCGGAGAGCCCCCCGGGGTCGGCCGAAGCCTCGAACGGGGAGGGGTCCACCCGGCGTTCCGCGCCCGCGCCGGAGCCCGTGTCGTCGACGGTCACGCCTGCTGCCCTTCCGATCTTCCGCGGTCAGGTATCGACCGGCCTCAACTCTACGGCAGTGTGCGCCAGCTCACTCCGTCGGTGACGGACAACCGCTCCCTTCCAGGACCCTGCGCACCGCCGTCCGCAGCGGAGTACGTCCGCACCGGACGACCTGCTCATCCTCACCCCTCACGACCCCTCACGCAGGGCGTCTCACGCCGGCCGCAGATGGACCACGTCACCGGCGCCCACCGGTTCGCGCACCCCGTCCGCCGTGGCGATCACGAGCCGTCCGTCGCCGTCGACCGCCACCGCCTCGCCGACCAGGGCGCGCCCGCCGGGCAGCTCGGCGCGCACGGAGCGTCCGAGGGTCGCGCAGCCCGCCGCGTACGCCTCCTGGAGTCCCCCGACCGCCGGGTCCCCGCCGGCCTCGCGCCAGCGGCCGTACCACTCCTCCAGGGACCGCAGGACGGCCCGCAGCAGCGGGTCCCGGTCGGTGCCGGCCGCGCCGGCCAGGGCCAGCGAACCGGCCTGGGGCACGGGCAGCTCGTCCGCGCGCAGGGTGACGTTGATGCCGACGCCGACGACGACGCCGTCCTCCCCGGCCCGCTCGGCCAGGATGCCGCCCGCCTTGCGTTCCTCCCCGCCGACGGTGACCAGCAGGTCGTTGGGCCACTTCAGGGCGGTGTCCACGCCCGCCGCGCGGGCCAGCCCGGTGGCCACGGCGACCCCGGTGAGCAGGGTCAGCCAGCCCCAGCGGGCCACCGGCACCTCGGCGGGCCGCAGCAGGACGGAGAAGAAGAGCCCGGAGCGCGGCGGCGCGGTCCAGCGGCGGTCGAGGCGGCCGCGGCCCGCGGTCTGCTCCTCGGCGACCAGGACCGCGCCCTCGGCGGCCTCGCCCTTGACCGCCAGGGCCGCCAGGTCGGAGTTGGTGGAGCCGGTGCGCTGCACCACCCGGACGTCCGACCACAGTCCGCCCTCGCGGACCAGGGCCCGGCGCAGGGCGGCCGCGTCGAGCGGCGGCCGCTCCAGATCGGACCAGCGGCTGTTGTCGTCTGAGGCATCTCGCGGCGTCATGCAAGCCACCCTAGGTGTGTGAAACGCCGCACTGCCGATCGGTAGGTGCGCCACTACTCTACGGATGAGTAACCGTCCCCCCTTTTGAGCAGGCAGGGAGCCGCATCCCGATGTCCGAGCCGGAAGAGCGTCACGAGATCCACGAGACCCAAGGGATCGACATCCACACCACCGCGGGCAAGCTCGCGGATCTCCGTCGCCGTGTCGAGGAAGCGACGCACGCCGGCTCCGCGCGCGCGGTCGAGAAGCAGCACGCCAAGGGCAAGTTGACGGCCCGTGAGCGGATCGAGCTGCTCCTCGACGAGGGCTCCTTCGTCGAGTTGGACGAATTCGCCCGGCACCGCTCCACCAACTTCGGTCTGGAGAAGAACCGCCCCTACGGCGACGGCGTGGTCACCGGCTACGGCACGGTCGACGGCCGTCCGGTCGCCGTCTTCTCCCAGGACTTCACCGTCTTCGGCGGCGCGCTGGGCGAGGTCTACGGCCAGAAGATCGTCAAGGTGATGGACTTCGCGCTGAAGACCGGCTGTCCGGTCATCGGCATCAACGACTCCGGCGGCGCCCGCATCCAGGAGGGTGTGGCCTCGCTGGGCGCGTACGGCGAGATCTTCCGCCGCAACACCCACGCCTCCGGTGTGATCCCGCAGATCTCCCTGGTCGTCGGCCCGTGCGCGGGCGGCGCGGTGTACTCGCCCGCGATCACCGACTTCACCGTGATGGTCGACCAGACCTCGCACATGTTCATCACCGGCCCTGACGTCATCAAGACGGTGACCGGTGAGGACGTCGGCTTCGAGGAGCTGGGCGGCGCCCGCACCCACAACGCGGTCTCGGGCGTGGCGCACCACATGGCCGGCGACGAGAAGGACGCCATCGAGTACGTCAAGCAGTTGCTGTCGTACCTGCCGTCCAACAACCTGTCCGAGGCACCGGTGTTCCCGGAGGAGGCGGACCTGTCCGTCACCGACGAGGACCTCGAACTGGACACGCTGGTCCCGGACAGCGCCAACCAGCCGTACGACATGCACACCGTGATCGAACACGTGCTGGACGACGCCGAGTTCTTCGAGACGCAGGCGCTGTTCGCCCCGAACATCCTGACCGGCTTCGGCCGGGTCGAGGGGCAGCCGGTCGGAATCGTCGCCAACCAGCCGATGCAGTTCGCCGGCTGCCTGGACATCACCGCGTCCGAGAAGGCCGCGCGGTTCGTGCGCACCTGCGACGCGTTCAACGTCCCGGTCCTCACGTTCGTGGACGTGCCCGGCTTCCTGCCCGGCGTCGGCCAGGAGCACGACGGCATCATCCGCCGCGGCGCCAAGCTGATCTACGCGTACGCCGAGGCCACCGTCCCGCTGATCACCGTCATCACCCGCAAGGCGTTCGGCGGCGCCTACGACGTCATGGGCTCCAAGCACCTGGGCGCCGACCTCAACCTGGCCTGGCCGACGGCCCAGATCGCCGTCATGGGCGCCCAGGGCGCGGTCAACATCCTGCACCGGCGCACGATCGCCGAGGCGGAGGCGGCGGGCGAGGATCTGGAGGCGGTGCGCGCGCGGCTCATCCAGGAGTACGAGGACACCCTGCTCAACCCGTACATCGCGGCCGAGCGCGGCTATGTCGACGCGGTGATCATGCCGTCCGACACCCGCCGCCATGTCGTGCGCGGGCTGCGCCAGTTGCGGACCAAGCGGGCCTCGCTGCCCCCGAAGAAGCACGGCAACATCCCGCTGTAGTCCCGGATCCCGTGATCCCGTGATTCCGTGATCCCGTGATCCCGTTAGGAGTGGTCGTGACGATCAAGGTCGTACGGGGCAACCCGACCCCGGAGGAGCTGGCCGCCGCACTGGCGGTGGTCCGAGCCCGCGCCGCGGCGGCAGCGGCGGTGCCGTCCGGCGCGGCGGGCCCGAAGGACGCGTGGTCCGACCCGGCCCGGCTCGCCGGCCGCCGGGTGCCGCAGCCCGGGCAGGCGTCCTGGGCCCGTACCTACTGGCCCGGTTAGCCGGCCTGTCCGGAAGGACCGCGGGCGCCGGTCCGAGGATCTGAGTATCCCTACTCAGGCGCCCGCGTCCGCCAGGGGTCACGCTGGTGGAATGCTGTGGTCCGACCCCGAGAACGAGCCGCCCGAGGAACTCCGCGCGATGCAGGAGACCCTCAGACGGCTCGGCTTCTTCCTGGCGTGGGCCATGGTCATCGCGCTGTTCGTCCTCGCCCTGAAGTGCTGACGACGCCAAGAACACCGGGGGCGCCGCGGCGCTACGCTGACCGCATGCGCCGACTCGTCCTCGCCTCCCGTTCCCCCGCCCGACTGAACCTGCTGCGCCAGGCCGGCCTCACCCCCGAGGTGATCGTCAGCGGGGTCGACGAGGACGCCGTCTCCGCCCCCACCCCCGCCGAGCTGGCACTCGCCCTGGCGGAGGCCAAGGCGTCCGTGGTGGCCGCCCGGCCCGACGTCAAGGGCGCCCTGGTGATCGGCTGCGACTCGGTGCTCGACCTGGACGGCCAGGCGCTGGGCAAGCCGGCGGACGCCGAGGAGGCCGTGGCCCGCTGGAAGGCGATGCGCGGCCGCGCGGGGACCCTCCAGACCGGCCACTGCGTCTACGACACGGTCAGCGGGCGGTACGTCTCGGCCACCGCCTCCACCGTGGTCCGCTTCGGCGAGCCGAGCGACGACGAGGTGGCGGCGTACGTGGCCTCGGGCGAACCGCTGCACGTCGCCGGTGCCTTCACCCTCGACGGCCGCTCGGCGCCGTTCATCGACGGCATCGACGGCGACCACGGCAACGTGATCGGGATCAGCCTGCCGCTGGTGCGCCGCCTGCTCGGTCAACTGGGCGTGAACATCACGGAGTTGTGGACCCCGGCGGAGCACTGACGACGACGGGGCCGATGTCCTTGGAGGGCGTGCCCTTCGCGGGGGCGGGCTCGGCGGCGGGGGCGTCCTGGGCTCCGGTGGCCGTGACGACGGTGGTGTCCTCGGCCGGGGTGTCCTCCGTGCCCTTGGTGAGGCCGGCCTTCGCGGGCGCGTGCTCGACGGCGGTGTCCTTCGTGAGGCCGACCTTCGCCGGGGCGTCCTGCGCCGAGGCGACCGGCGCGCCCGTCTCCCCCGTGCCCTTCTCCCCCGCGTCCGCCTCCTGGGTCCGCTGCGGCGGGACCTTGCCGGAGGCGCTCTGCGCCGCGGGACCGCCCGCGCCCGCCGTGCCCTCGCCGGGCGCCGCCGGGGCCTCGGGCGGGGCCGCGGGGCCTCCGTCGGCCGCCGCGCCGTCCGTGGGGCCGCCAGGGCCCTGCGCGGGCGCTGGCTGACCGGCCGCGGGCTGACCGTCGTAGGTCATCAGCAGGAGCACGATCAGGGCGAGCATCACGATCATGAAGATGAACTGCGGCACGCCGAGCAGGCCCCAGGCGACCGCGCCCAGCAGACCGTGCACCACCGCCACGCTGATCAGCGCGACCCGGCCGAGGCCGGCCGGGGGCCGGTTGCGCAGGGCCACGAGCAGCGCGACCACGCCGCAGAAGACGAAGTAGAGCCCGAAGACGATCCCGCCCGCCTTCGACGACGTCGACATCACGTCCGGGTCCAGGCCGGCGAGGGACATGTCCTGCCGGTCCACGACCACACCCATGAACCATTGCAGCGCGGCGACCCCGAGGCCCTCCACGAAGAGCACGATCGCCACGATCCATGCCACCGGTCTGCGGACCACCGGCCCCCACCCACTTTCGACTGCCGCCCGAGCAAGACTGCGGTTACCCCAAGTACGTTCGAGACATCGCGAACGCTACTAACGGGTAAACCGCGGGACAAGGGTTCTGCGCACGGCAAAGAATCGTTGGGCCATTCGTAGGGACTCCACAAAGAAACGGAGTGTGCCGCAGCACGCTCTCACAGAGACCTTGGCCACATCAGAGGGCTAGGGTTGCCGGGAGGAGTGCTGCGTACGGCGGTACTACAAGGGATTTCGCGGTCCAGTGAGCCTCGCATCACGCTCCGTGTGGGCAAGCTCACCTTTGGGGACGGGTCGAAGTGCCGTGTCGGCAGTCCCTAAACTCGCGCTTGTTTCAAGGAGGGAGCCTCAATCGTGCGCAAGGTGCTCATCGCCAACCGTGGCGAAATCGCAGTCCGCGTGGCCCGGGCGTGCCGGGATGCCGGCATCGCGAGCGTGGCCGTGTACGCCGAGCCGGACCGGGACGCTCTGCATGTCCGGGCCGCGGACGAGGCGTTCGCCCTGGGCGGTGACACTCCGGCGACCAGTTACCTGGACATGGACAAGGTGCTGAACGCCGCGCGCGAGGCCGGCGCCGACGCGGTCCACCCGGGGTACGGCTTCCTGTCCGAGAACGCCGAGTTCGCCCAGGCGGTCCTGGACGCGGGCCTGATCTGGATCGGCCCGCCGCCGCAGGCCATCCGCGACCTCGGCGACAAGGTGGCCGCCCGGCACATCGCCCAGCGCGCCGGCGCGCCGCTGGTGGCCGGCACCCCGGATCCGGTCTCGGGCGCCGAGGAGGTCGTCGCCTTCGCGGAGCAGCACGGGCTGCCCATCGCGATCAAGGCGGCCTTCGGTGGCGGCGGCCGCGGCCTGAAGGTCGCCCGCACCCTCGAAGAGGTCCCGGAGCTGTACGACTCGGCGGTCCGCGAGGCGGTCGCCGCGTTCGGCCGGGGCGAGTGCTTCGTGGAGCGCTACCTGGACAAGCCGCGGCACGTGGAGACGCAGTGCCTGGCCGACAGCCACGGCAACGTGGTGGTCGTGTCCACCCGTGACTGCTCGCTCCAGCGGCGCCACCAGAAGCTGGTCGAGGAGGCCCCGGCGCCGTTCCTCTCCGAGGCGCAGGTCGCCGAGCTGTACTCCTCCTCGAAGGCCATCCTCAAGGAGGCCGGTTACGTCGGTGCCGGCACCGTGGAGTTCCTGGTCGGCCTCGACGGGACGATCTCCTTCCTGGAGGTCAACACGCGTCTCCAGGTCGAGCACCCGGTGACCGAGGAGGTCGCGGGCATCGACCTGGTCCGTGAGATGTTCCGGATCGCCGACGGCGAGGAGCTGGGCTACGGCGACCCCGAGCTGCGCGGACACTCCTTCGAGTTCCGGATCAACGGCGAGGACCCGGGCCGCAACTTCCTGCCGGCGCCGGGCACGGTCACCGCGTTCAACCCGCCGTCCGGTCCGGGTGTCCGGCTGGACGCGGGCGTGGAGTCCGGTTCGGTCATCGGCCCGGCGTGGGACTCGCTGCTGGCGAAGCTGATCGTCACCGGTGCCACGCGCGAGCAGGCGCTCCAGCGGGCGGCGCGGGCGCTGGAGGAGTTCCAGGTGGAGGGCATGGCCACGGCCATCCCGTTCCACCGCGCGGTGGTGAAGGACCCGGCGTTCGCGCCGGAGCTGACGGGCAGCGAGGACCCGTTCACGGTGCACACGCGCTGGATCGAGACCGAGTTCGTCAACGAGATCCCGGCCTTCGCGGCTCCGTCCGACGCCGAGGCCGAGGAGGACACGGACCGCGAGACGATCGTCGTCGAGGTCGGCGGCAAGCGTCTCGAGGTCTCCCTCCCGTCGTCGCTGGGCATGTCGCTGGCCCGTACGGGTCTCGCGGCGGGCGCCAAGCCCAAGCGCCGCGCGGCGAAGAAGTCCGGCCCCGTCGCCTCCGGCGACACCCTCGCCTCCCCGATGCAGGGCACGATCGTCAAGGTCGCGGTCGAGGAGGGCCAGGAGGTCAAGGAGGGCGACCTGGTCGTCGTCCTGGAGGCCATGAAGATGGAACAGCCCCTGAACGCCCACCGCTCCGGCACGGTCAAGGGCCTGACGGCGGAGGTCGGCGCGTCGATCACCTCCGGCGCGGCGATCTGCGAGATCAAGGACTGACCCGCCCTGTCCTTCCGTGAGGCGTCCACCTTGGTGGGCGCCTCACGGCGTTCCCGGGCCCGGGCAGGGCCGCCGTTCAGCCCGGCGCCGATGCCCTCGGCGACAGCGAGGGTCCGCGGACCGCAAGGCGGGCACGTTCGGCACGGAGCGCTGTCCGCCTCGCTCCGCGCGTGGGGGCCGTCCATCCCCCGCGCCCGGTGCGGGTGCCACGCACCGTTTCGCGTCACACGCCCCGCCGAGGGCCGCCCGGACGGCGCCCCGAGCCTGGGCGCGATGCGCACCGGAGGCCACGCGGGTCGGTCCCGTCGTAACCCACCCCACGGACACTGTTCGGGCTCACGCGTCCCGCGACGGTCGGCGCGCTCAGGGCCGTCCGGGCGGAGCCCCCTTTCACGGCCCCGGCCCCGCTGGGCGTCGCTCGGGCAGAGCCCCTCTCCTTGGAGATCCCGCCGGATCCCGTTCGAGCCCCCCGGCTCGACGCTCCAGGCCCCGCCGACAGGCGTCAGCGGCGGGGCACGTCGGCTACCCGGGGGCCCTTCCGTGCGAGGCGGCTATCCACCCAGGACCCGGCGAACGAAGGCCCCGCCGAACCCCGTTCGAGCCTCCCGGCTCAACGCTCCAGGCCCCGCAGGAAGCCGTCGGCGGCGGATGTCGACTACCCGGGGTGTCGTGCCAGGCGGTAGTTCGCCCAGGCCCCCGGCGACGAAGTTCCCCACCGGACCCGTTCGAGCCCCCTCGGCCAAAGCACTCCGCCCCCGCCGACAGGCTTCAGCGGCGGCACACGTCCGCCACCCTGGGGGGCGTTCCCTACCAGGCCGCTGTTCGGCTCAGGACCCGGCGAACGCAGGCCCCCGCCGAACCCCGTTCGAGCCTCCCGGCTCAACGCTCCAGGCCCCGCAGGAAGCCGTCGGCGGCGGATGTCGACTACCCGGGGTGTCGTGCCAGGCGGTAGTTCGCCCAGGCCCCCGGCGACGAAGTTCCCCACCGGACCCGTTCGAGCCCCCTCGGCCAAAGCACTCCGCCCCCGCCGACAGGCTTCAGCGGCGGCACACGTCCGCCACCCTGGGGGGCGTTCCCTACCAGGCCGCTGTTCGGCTCAGGACCCGGCGAACGCAGGCCCCCGCCGAACCCCGTTCGAGCCTCCCGGCTCAACGCTCCAGGCCCCGCAGGAAGCCGTCGGCGGCGGATGTCGACTACCCGGGGTGTCGTGCCAGGCGGTAGTTCGCCCAGGCCCCGGCGACGAAGGCCCCCACCGGATCCGGTTCGAGCCCCCGGCTCAACACTCCGGCCCCGCCAGCAGGCATCGGCGTGAGTGGCAGCGCAGGCGCCCGGGGGCGTTCCCTACCAGGCCGCTGTTCTCCCAGGCCCCGGCGACGAAAACCCCCGCCGGACCCCGTTCGAGCCCCCTCGGCCAAAAACGCTCCGCCCCCGCCGGCAGGCATCAGCGGCGGCGCATGTCCGCCACCCTGGGCCGTTCCGTGCCGGGGGGCTGTTCGCCCAGGACCGTGGCTGCGCGGAGGGGGGACGCGGTGCCGCCGGGGACCTGGCCTCGGCGGGGGGACGGCAGGGGGACGTCCCGGCGCTGCTGGGGGCGCGCCGGGACCGTGTCACCCCCCGGGCTGCCCGACGCCCCGGCCACGGCGATCTGCACCCCCTGGTCCGCGAGGGCCTGGAGTTCCGTGGCGGCACGGTCGTCGTGGGCCGGCGGTTCGTCGGTGACGAGCCGGGTGATGAGATCCGTCGGCACGGTCTGGAACATGGTGTCCGTGCCCAGCTTGGTGTGGTCGGCGAGGACGACGACCTCGGCCGCGGCCTGGACCAGCGCCCGGTCGACGGACGCCGACAGCATGTTGGACGTGGACAGCCCCCGCTCGGCGGTCAGCCCGCTCCCGGAGAGGAACGCCCGGGAGACCCGCAGCCCCTGGAGGGACTGCTCGGCACCACTGCCCACCAGGGCGTAGTTGGAGCCGCGCAGGGTCCCCCCGGTCATCACGACCTCGACCCTGTTGGCATGGGCCAACGCCTGGGCCACCAGCAGCGAGTTGGTGACGACCGTCAGGCCGGGGACGCGGGCGAGCCGGCGGGCCAGCTCCTGTGTCGTGGTTCCCGCTCCCACCACGATGGCCTCGCCCTCTTCGACGAAGTTGGCGGCGAGGTCCGCGATGGCGGTCTTTTCGGCGGTCGCGAGATGGGATTTCTGCGGAAAGCCGGACTCACGCGTGAACCCGCCCGGCAATACCGCACCGCCATGCCGGCGGTCGAGGAGTCCTTCTGCCTCCAGTGCGCGCACGTCCCGCCGTACGGTCACTTCGGAGGTCTGGACGACGCGGGCGAGTTCACGGAGCGACACGGCTCCGTTCGCTCGCACCATTTCGAGGATCAATTGGCGACGTTCTGCAGCGAACACGAAACTGACAGTAACGCGGGCGACCGTCTGCTTTCAGCTCTTTGCGCTGAATAGTAGAAGTTGTTCGCACAGAGGGTCGGAGAGTGGTATAGGGCCCCATTGGGCCCTTATTCCCGCACTCCACACCCTCCGGTCAGCCCTCCCCCGCCGTCTTACGGGTGTGCAACTGCCGGGCCACCTCGGCGATCGACCCCGAAAGGGAGGGGTACACGGTGAACGCGTTCGCGATCTGTTCGACCGTCAGATTGTTGTCGACGGCGATCGAGATGGGGTGGATCAGTTCCGAGGCGCGCGGTGCGACCACCACACCACCGACGACGATCCCGGTGCCGGGACGACAGAAGATCTTCACGAAGCCGTCACGGATGCCCTGCATCTTCGCGCGCGGGTTGCGCAGCAGCGGCAGCTTGACGACCCGCGCGTCGATCTTGCCCGCGTCGACGTCGGCCTGGCTGTAGCCGACGGTAGCGATCTCCGGGTCGGTGAAGACGTTGGAGGAGACCGTCTTGAGGTTGAGCGGCGCCACCGCGTCGCCGAGGAAGTGGTACATCGCGATCCGGCCCTGCATCGCGGCGACGGAGGCGAGCGCGAACACCCCGGTCACGTCACCGGCGGCGTAGACGCCCGGCGCGGTGGTGCGGGACACCTTGTCGGTCCAGATGTGCCCGGACTCGCGGACCTTGACGCCCGCGTCCTCCAGGCCGAGGCCCGCGCTGTTGGGGATGGCGCCGACGGCCATCAGACAGTGCGAGCCGGTGATGACCCGCCCGTCGGCGAGGGCGACCTCGACCCGGTCGCCGACCCGCTTGGCGGACTCGGCGCGCGAGCGGGCCATGACGTTCATGCCGCGGCGCCGGAAGACGTCCTCCAGGACGGCCGCGGCGTCCGGGTCCTCGCCGGGCAGCACACGGTCGCGGGACGAGACCAGGGTGACCCGGGAGCCGAGCGCCTGGTAGGCGCCGGCGAACTCGGCGCCGGTGACACCGGAGCCGACGACGATGAGTTCCTCGGGCAGCTCGGCGAGGTCGTAGACCTGGGTCCAGTTCAGGATCCGCTCGCCGTCGGGCTGGGCGTCCGGCAGCTCGCGCGGGTGACCGCCGGTGGCGATCAGGACGGCGTCGGCGACGAGGGTCTCCTCGGTGCCGTCGGCCGCGGCGACCACGACCTTGCGGGAACCGTCGAGGGCCTGCATGCCCTCAAGCCGGCCGCGCCCGCGCATCACCCGGGCGCCGGCCCGTGTGACGGAGGCGGTGATGTCGTGCGACTGGGCGAGCGCGAGGCGCTTCACCCGTCGGTTGACCTTGCCGAGGTCCACGCCCACGACCCGGGCCGCCTGCTCCAGATGCGGGGTGTCGTCGGCGACGATGATGCCCAGTTCCTCGTACGAGGAGTCGAAGGTGGTCATCACCTCCGCCGTGGCGATCAGGGTCTTCGACGGCACGCAGTCGGTCAGCACCGACGCCCCGCCCAGACCGTCGCTGTCGACGACGGTCACCTCCGCGCCGAGCTGCGCCGCCACCAGCGCCGCTTCGTAGCCGCCGGGCCCACCACCGATGATCACGATCCGAGTCACGTACTCCATTGTCCCGCACGCGCCCCGGTGGTACGCGCCGGGGCGCCCGGGGGCCCGCTCCCACCCGTGCACCCTCCCGCAACGGGGACGGCCCGGACCGGGAAGGGCCAGGTCCGGGCCGCACCGCGGAGCCGCGCCGGCGCCCCGCCGCCTCCGGGGACGGCAGCACCGCAGGGCGGGACGGGAGCCGCACGGGACAGGACCGCACCGAGGAGGTCCCGGCACACCGCCGGGCCGGGGCACGGCCGAGCGACCAGAGGGCCAGAGGGCCAGAGGGCCAGAGGGCCGGCACGCGGCCGTACCGCAGCCACGACGGCCCCCGTGCGAGCGCGGCACGCGACCGGCACGGGCCCCCAGCCACCCCCACCACCCCGCCCGCCGCCCGGCAAGCCCCCTCCCCCCGCTGCCGTACCCTCCTTCCATGTCGCTCTACGCCGCTTACGCCGGCAACCTCGACGCGCGGCTGATGACCCGCCGCGCACCGCACTCCCCTCTGCGTGCGACGGGCTGGCTGAACGGCTGGCGGCTGACCTTCGGCGGGGAGCAGCTCGGCTGGGAGGGCGCGCTGGCGACGGTCGTCGAGGCCCCGGACGACCCCGACGCGCAGGTGTTCGTCGCGCTGTACGACATCGCGCCCATGGACGAGGAGTCGCTGGACCGCTGGGAGGGCACCGGCCTCGGCATCTACCGCCGGGCCCGGGTGCGGGTGCACACCCTGGACGGCGAGACCGGCGCCTGGGTGTACGTGCTGAACGGGTACGAGGGCGGCCTGCCCTCGGCGCGCTACCTCGGTGAGATCGCGGACGCCGCCGAGTCGGCCGGCGCCCCGCACGACTACGTGATGGAACTGCGCAAGCGCCCCTGCTGACCGACCATGGGCGCATGAGCGGAACGCGCCATGTGTACGAGGTCCACTACACCGAACAGGCGGCGGCCGCGCGGGACCGATTGGCGCCGCACGAGCGCAACCGGTTCGACAAGGGTGTCTCGGTGCTGGCCCGCGACCCCTACGTGCTCGCGTCCCGGGCCGTCAGCGCCACCGGCGACGACCGCACGGTCCGGCTGACCCGGCACATCTGGGCGGAGTACCTGGTCAGCCGGGGCCGGCTGCTGATCTTCGTCATCGAGGTCTTCAGCGACGAGGACGTCCTCGTGCCGGACGAATGACCGCGGGCCGGACGAGTGACCGCGGGCCGGACGAGTGACCGCGAGCGAGACGGCCGTCTCGTTGGAAACGACAAGACAACGATCGCCATCCCGTGGGCTCTGTCATCTACGCGCGTAGGCATCGACCGGCTAGGCTCATCCGCGTGAACGCATCTCTTCTCCCGGACGACATCCAGGGCGCCACCCCGAAGGATCCCAGGGTCGCCGCCGACGCCGCCGCCGCGCGCCTGCGCGAACTGACCGGCGCCGAGACCCACGACGTCGCCCTCGTGATGGGCTCCGGCTGGGCTCCGGCCGTGGACGCCCTCGGCGCCCCCGAGACCGAGTTCCAGGTCACCGAGCTGCCCGGCTTCCCGCCGCCGGCCGTCGAGGGCCACGGCGGCAAGATCCGCTCGTACCGGATCGGCGAGAAGCGCGCCCTGGTGTTCCTCGGCCGCACCCACTACTACGAGGGCCGCGGGGTCGCCGCCGTCGCCCACGGGGTCCGTACCGCGGTGGCGGCGGGCTGCAAGACCATCGTCCTGACGAACGGCTGCGGCGGTCTGCGCGAGGGCATGCGCCCCGGCCAGCCGGTCCTGATCAGCGACCACATCAACCTCACGGCGACCTCCCCGATCGTCGGCGCGAACTTCGTCGACCTCACCGACCTGTACTCGCCGCGGCTGCGCGCGCTGTGCAAGGAGATCGACCCCACGCTGGAGGAGGGCGTCTACGCCCAGTTCCCCGGCCCGCACTACGAGACCCCCGCCGAGATCCGGATGGCCCGGGTGATCGGCGCGGACCTGGTCGGCATGTCCACGGTCCTGGAGGCCATCGCGGCACGCGAGTCGGGCGCGGAGGTGCTGGGCATCTCCCTGGTCACCAACCTCGCCGCCGGCATGACCGGCGAGCCCCTCAACCACGAGGAGGTCCTCCAGGCGGGCCGCGACAGCGCCACCCGCATGGGATCCCTCCTGGCCCAGGTGCTGGGCCGCCTGTAATCACCCGGGGGGGGGCGACCCACCGCACGACGATCCGAGAGGCTGACCACACCGTGACCGCGACCGACCACGACGCCGACGACCTCCTCGCCCGCGCCCGCACCTGGCTCGCCGAGGACCCGGACCCGGACACCCGCGAGGAACTCGCCCGTCTCCTCGACGCCGGCGACGTCAAGGAACTCGCCGACCGGTTCGCCGGCACCCTCCAGTTCGGCACCGCGGGTCTGCGCGGCGAACTGGGCGCGGGCCCGATGCGCATGAACCGCACGGTGGTCGTCCGCGCCGCCGCCGGCCTCGCCGCGTACCTCAGGGGCAAGGGGCAGCAGGGCGGTCTCGTCGTCATCGGCTACGACGCCCGCCACAAGTCGGCGGACTTCGCCCGCGACACGGCCGCCGTGATGACGGGCGCCGGGCTGCGCGCCGCGGTGCTGCCCCGCCCGCTGCCCACCCCGGTCCTCGCCTTCGCCATAAGGCACCTGGGCGCGGTGGCGGGCGTCGAGGTCACCGCCAGCCACAACCCCCCGCGGGACAACGGCTACAAGGTGTACCTGGGCGACGGCTCGCAGATCGTGCCGCCCGCGGACGCGGAGATCGCCGCCGAGATCGCCGCCGTACGGTCGCTGACGGACGTACCGCGTCCGGACGGCGGCTGGGAGACCCTGGACGACGCCGTCCTGGACGCCTATCTGGCCCGCACGGACGCCGTCCTCGCGGCGGGCTCGCCGCGCACGGCCCGTACCGTCTACACGGCGATGCACGGCGTCGGCAAGGACGTCCTGCTCGCCGCGTTCGCGCGGGCCGGTTTCCCGGAGCCCGTGCTCGTCGCCGAACAGGCCGAACCGGACCCGGAGTTCCCGACGGTCTCCTTCCCCAACCCGGAGGAGCCCGGCGCGATGGACCTGGCCTTCGCGAAGGCCGCCGAGACGGACCCGGACCTCGTGATCGCCAACGACCCGGACGCCGACCGCTGCGCGGTGGCCGTCAAGGGCCGCGACGGCGCCTGGCGGATGCTCCGCGGCGACGAGGTCGGCTCGCTGCTCGCCGCGCACCTGGTCGCCCGCGGCGCGCGCGGCACCTTCGCCGAGTCGATCGTCTCCTCGTCCCTGCTCGGCCGGATCGCCGAGAAGGCGGGTCTGCCGTACGAGGAGACCCTCACCGGCTTCAAGTGGATCGCCCGCGTGGAGGGCCTGCGCTACGGCTACGAGGAGGCCCTCGGCTACTGCGTGGACCCGGAGGGCGTCCGCGACAAGGACGGCATCACCGCCGCCCTGCTGATCACCGAGCTGGCGTCGGAGCTGAAGGAGCGGGGGCGGACCCTGCTCGACCTGCTGGACGACCTCGCCGTGGAGCACGGGCTGCACGCCACCGACCAGTTGTCGGTGCGGGTGCAGGACCTGACGGTCATCGCCCGTGCCATGGAACGCCTGCGCACGAACCCGCCGACCTCGCTCGGCGGCCTCGCGGTCACCCGCGCCGAGGACCTCACCCGCGGCACGGAGACCCTCCCGCCCACGGACGGCCTGCGCTACACCCTCGACGGCGCCCGCGTCATCGTCCGCCCGAGCGGCACGGAACCCAAGCTGAAGTGCTACCTGGAGGCCGTGATCCCGGCCCCCACCCACGATTCCCTCCCGTCCGCCCACACCAAGGCGACGGCCCTACTGGCAGCGATCAAGCGAGACCTGTCGGCAGCAGCGGGCATCTGAACGACGACACGACCGGGGGTCACGGCAGGACGACAAGGCCGCGGCCCCCACGGCGGGTTGCTCAGTTTCACCAGGGGCACGGCAGGAACAACACCGCCGTGCCCCCACCCGTGGATGACTCAACTCCACGGACGCAGCCCTGGGCCCCTTCACATCACCGCGCCCGAACGGGACTTCCCGACTGCCGTCGCCATCCGAGCGGCGCCCTCGCCGGGCGGGCGCGACAACACCCCGACCGGCCACACCGCCCCGGATCGCCGCCAGGCGCGGCCCCGGAGTCCGGCCACACCGCCGCGGCCGAACGGCTCGCCGCAACCAAGCCGGATCTGTCAGCGACCGCCGCTGTCCGAGCAGCGGCACCGCCAGAGGTCACGGCAAGAACAGCACCGCCGCAGCCCCCGCCGCCGCGATCAGCACCCCGAGCGGCCACACCGCACGTCCCCGTCGGGCCGGGGTGCTCAGTTCCGTCGGGCGCAACTGCGGGTCGCGCCACATCGCCGTGATCTCGGCCGCCGTTCGCTCGTACGGGTGTACCAGGCCGATGCGGTGTTCCAGCCAGGCCCAGCGGGGTGTGTGCACGGTCCACTCGCCGAACGACGTCCCCTCGCCGTCCACCCGTAGCTCGCCCGCCTTGGTCCGTACCGTGCGGATCTCGTCCCAGGGGAGCTGCCGGGCGCGCCGGAGGCCGTTGAACCACAGGCCCTCGCGGTCGGCGGTGACCCGCCAGGCGAGCCGGCGCGGCAGCACCAGCGCGGCCACCAGCGTCAGGCCGAACCCGGAGATCAGTCGCCACCACCCCGCGTCCCCGGCGAGGACGGCGGCGTAGGCCAGTGCCAGCAGGCCCGTGAACCAGTCCGGCCACCCGGCCCGCCACCGCCCGGCCGGCAACGCATCCGTGCCGGTCTCGCGGCGCACCTGATCGGCGGCGGCCACGCGCCGCTCCTCCTCACGGGCCTCGCTCTGTGCCTTGCCCCGCGCGGCCGCACCGCGCCGCCGCAGGGTCCACTCGGTCACCGGCCGCACCGCTCCCACGCCCACCTCGACAACCGGCGGCTCACCGGCCCGCTCGGCGGCGGTGAGGAGCACGACCTCGGCACCGTCGTACGGCACCCCGAACAGGACGGCCTCGCGCAACGGCCCGACACGCTCGTCGCCGAAGGCATCCTCGCCGTCGCCCCCGCCGTCGACCACCCGCGTGGCGACCGTGAACAGCGGACGCACCGCGCCCTCGTCGTCGGCGGCGAAGACCTCCGTCTCGACCTCGGCGCTCTCCCGCACGAGCACCCGCAGCACCGGCACCGGCGCCCCGCGCAGCCCGGCCGCGCGGTGCCGGGTGAGGGCCGCCGCGAGCAGGACGGTCAGTCCGAGCCCGGCCAGGCACCAGCCCGCGGCCGGGGCCCCGGCACGGTCACCGGGGTCCTCCCAGACGCCGGTGGCGGCACCGACCACCCCACCGGCCGCGGTCAGCAGCAGGCCCGCCCCGAAGAGGAACCTTCCCCGCTCCAGGCGTCCGGCCACCGCCGACGGCAACACGGCGGTCACCCCGCCGGAGGCGACGAGCGCCGCCGCCCTCTGCGGCCCCCGCGCGGTCACCCGAGCCAGCGAGAGCGCCCAGGCGAGCACGACCGCCGAGCCGAGCGCCAGGCTCCGCAGCGGCGACTCCTCCCCGTACGCGAGGACGACGCCCACGGCGACCGGCGCGAGGATCCGGGCCGCCTCGGGCCGCAGCACCATCCATACGAACGGCAGCACGGCGAGCGCCGCACCCCAGGCGGGCAGCACGCCGTACTCCCCGAGCAGCCCCGCCCCGGCGACCGTCACCAGCGGCAACGCCACGAACATCGCCGGATGCGCCCGCACCGGCACCCACCGCGAGGGCAACGCCCCGGTCCACCGCCGGGCGGCCTCACCGTCCCAGGACCGACAGCCCTCGGGTATCGCCGCATCCGGCAGCCGCAGCACGCCGTCGGAACCCGTACTCATCTCTCCCCCACCCGTTCACCTGCCCCTGACCTGCTCCTTCACGGCAGGGACGCGCGCCGATGATGGCTCAGGAACGGGTGATCCACAACCCTCACCCCACGATCAGCAGAATCCCCAGCACCACCGCGCCCGCGACCGCCGGCCCCACGATCTCCCAGGCCCACCGCACGGTCACCTCGCCCTGCGCGGTCTCCTCCTTCTCGCGGGACTCCCACAGGGCGCGTACCTCGTCCATGACCTTGTCGGTCTCGGCGCGCGCCGGGCCGCCGTCCGCGGCGCTCGCGTCGGCCCCGCCGAGGCCGCCGAACCCGCCGAAGCCACCGCGGCCCCGGCCGCCGCCGCCCTTGCCCTCGCGTTCCGCCGCCTGCCGGGCGCGGGCCCTGGCCTCCTGGCGGTTCGCCTTCTTGCGGGCGCGCAGCGAGACCGGGATCGCCCAGAGCTGGTACTTGGTGCCGTCCTTGGCCACCACCTCGTTGGAGTAACCGGAGCGCAGTCCGGCGATCTCGCCCCAGGGCAGCACGATCACCCGGAACGGGTTGCGCACCCGCAGCCGGTTCTCGCCCGCGTACACGGCGGGCCGCAGGGTGAAGGCGACGACCAGCGGCACCAGCAGGATCAGCGTGGCGAGCGCCAGCCACGGGGTGCGGCCGTGGCCGGCCACGATCGCGTCGATGCCGAGCCAGCCGATGAGGCCGAGCAGCAGCACACCGCCGACGATGCCCGCGGGCGACCGGTAGATACGGTCGTTGCTCGGGGTGGCCGGGGGCCGCGGTGACTGGTCTTCCGGGGTCGTCATGGCCCCGATTCTGCCCGACGCCCTCCCGGGCCTCATCCGGGCTCCCCTGTCGGAGGCCGAAGCCGAAAAGGGACCCGGGGAGAAACCCGGGGAGAAACCCGGGGAGGAACCCGGGAGCATCCCGGGGGCTGTACACCCGCTACGCGCGTAGATATGCTCGTCTGGTGACCATGCCCACCAATGCACCCACCGCAGCTCACGCCCTCACGGACGTCACCTCGTCCGCCAGCGCGCTGCGCCGCTTCCTCCACGGGCTGCCCGGCGTCGACGCGGTCGGCCTGGAGGCACGCGCCGCGTCGCTCGGCACCCGTTCCATCAAGACGACCGCGAAGGCGTACGCCATCGACCTCGCCATCTCGATGGTCGACCTGACGACGCTGGAAGGCGCGGACACCCCGGGCAAGGTCCGGGCGCTCGGCGCGAAGGCGGTCCTCCCCGACCCGACCGACCGGACGGCCCCCGCCACGGCCGCCGTCTGCGTCTACCCCGACATGGTGGCCGTGGCCAAGCAGGCCGTCGCCGGCTCCACCGTGAAGGTCGCCTCCGTCGCCACCGCCTTCCCGGCCGGCCGTGCCGCCCTCCCCGTCAAGCTGGCGGACGTGCGCGACGCGGTTGCGGCGGGCGCCGACGAGATCGACATGGTCATCGACCGCGGGGCGTTCCTCGCGGGCGACTACCTGAAGGTGTACGACGAGATCGTCGCCGTGAAGGAGGTCGCGGGCGCGGCCCGGCTGAAGGTCATCTTCGAGACCGGCGAGCTGTCGACGTACGACAACATCCGGCGCGCGAGCTGGCTCGGCATGCTCGCGGGCGCCGACTTCATCAAGACGTCGACCGGCAAGGTGGCCGTCAACGCCACCCCGGCCAACACCCTCCTCATGCTGGAGGCCGTGCGCGACTTCCGCGCCCAGACCGGCGTCCAGGTCGGCGTGAAGCCCGCCGGCGGCATCCGTACCAGCAAGGACGCGATCAAGTTCCTGGTGCTGGTCAACGAGACCGCGGGCGAGGACTGGCTGGACAACCACTGGTTCCGCTTCGGCGCCTCCTCGCTCCTGAACGATCTGCTGATGCAGCGTCAGAAGCTGGCCACCGGCCGCTACTCCGGCCCCGACTACGTGACGGTGGACTGATCACCATGGCATCCGCATTCGAGTACGCACCGGCGCCCGAGTCCCGCTCGGTCGTCGACATCGCCCCCTCCTACGGCCTGTTCATCGACGGCGAGTTCACCGAGGCCGCCGACGGCAAGGTCTTCAAGACGGTCTCGCCGTCCACCGAGGAGGTCCTCTCCGAGATCGCCCAGGCGGGCGAGGCGGACGTCGACCGCGCGGTGAAGGCGGCCCGCAAGGCGTTCGAGAAGTGGTCGGCGCTGCCCGGCTCCGAGCGCGCCAAGTACCTGTTCCGCATCGCCCGGATCATCCAGGAGCGCAGCCGCGAACTCGCCGTCCTGGAAACCCTCGACAACGGCAAGCCGATCAAGGAGACCCGCGACGCGGACCTCCCGCTGGTCGCCGCGCACTTCTTCTACTACGCGGGCTGGGCCGACAAGCTCGGCCACGCCGGCTTCGGCGCGGACCCGCGTCCGCTCGGTGTGGCGGGCCAGGTCATCCCGTGGAACTTCCCGCTGCTGATGCTGGCGTGGAAGATCGCCCCGGCCCTCGCCACCGGCAACACGGTCGTGCTGAAGCCGGCCGAGACGACCCCGCTGTCCGCGCTGTTCTTCGCGGACGTCTGCCGCCAGGCGGGCCTGCCCCGCGGTGTCGTCAACATCCTGCCGGGCTACGGCGACGCGGGCGCGGCGCTGGTCGCGCACCCCGACGTGAACAAGGTGGCCTTCACCGGCTCCACGGCCGTCGGCAAGGAGATCGCGCGCACGGTCGCGGGCTCGCACAAGAAGCTCACGCTCGAACTGGGCGGCAAGGGCGCCAACATCGTCTTCGACGACGCCCCGATCGACCAGGCCGTCGAGGGCATCGTCAACGGCATCTTCTTCAACCAGGGCCAGGTCTGCTGCGCGGGCTCCCGTCTGCTGGTCCAGGAGTCGGTCCAGGAGGAGCTGCTGGACTCGTTGAAGCGCCGCCTCTCCACGCTCCGCCTCGGCGACCCGCTGGACAAGAACACGGACATCGGCGCGATCAACTCCGAGGAGCAGCTCTCCCGGATCACCTCGCTCGTCGAGCGGGGCGAGGCCGAGGGCGCCGAGCGCTGGTCCCCGGCCTGTGAACTGCCGGAGGCGGGCTACTGGTTCGCGCCGACGCTGTTCACCAACGTCACCCAGGCCCACACCGTCGCCCGGGACGAGATCTTCGGCCCGGTCCTGTCGGTCCTCACCTTCCGCACCCCGGACGAGGCCGTCGCCAAGGCCAACAACACGCCGTACGGCCTGTCGGCGGGCATCTGGACGGAGAAGGGCTCCCGCATCCTCGCGGTGGCGAACAAGCTCCGGGCCGGTGTCGTCTGGTCCAACACGTTCAACAAGTTCGACCCGACCTCGCCGTTCGGCGGATACAAGGAGTCGGGCTTCGGCCGCGAGGGCGGCCGCCACGGCCTGGAGGCGTACCTCGATGTCTGACCGCACCAACGAGCGTCTGAGCGTCTTCAAGACCTACAAGCTGTACGTCGGCGGGAAGTTCCCGCGTTCCGAGAGCGGCCGGGTGTACGAAGTGACGGACCCGAAGGGCAAGTGGCTGGCCAACGCCCCGCAGTCGAGCCGTAAGGACGCCCGGGACGCGGTGGTCGCGGCCCGCAAGGCGTTCGGCGGCTGGTCCGGGGCGACCGCCTACAACCGGGGCCAGGTGCTCTACCGCGTCGCCGAGATGCTGGAGGGCCGCCGGGACCAGTTCACGCGCGAAGTGGCCGACGCCGAGGGCCTGTCGAAGTCGAAGGCGGCCGCGCTGGTCGACGCGACGATCGACCGCTGGGTCTGGTACGCGGGCTGGACCGACAAGATCGCCCAGGTGGTGGGCGGCGGAAACCCGGTCGCGGGCCCGTACTTCAACCTGTCCTCGCCCGAACCGACCGGTGTGGTCGCCGTGGTGGCACCGCAGGAGTCGTCCTTCCTGGGCCTGGTCAGCGTGGTCGCCCCGGTGATCGCCACCGGCAACACGGCGGTCGTGATCGCCAGCGAGAAGGCCCCGCTGCCCGCGCTCTCCCTGGGCGAGGTGCTCGCCACCTCCGACGTCCCCGGCGGTGTCGTCAACGTCCTGTCCGGCCGTACGGCGGAGATCGCGGCGCCGCTCGCCTCCCACCAGGACGTCAACGCGATCGACCTCGCGGGCGCCGACGAGGTGCTGGCGAAGGAGCTGGAGATCGCGGCGGCCGACAACCTCAAGCGCGTGCTCCGTCCACAGCCTGTGGATTACGCGCTCACCCCGGGCACCGACCGCCTGACGGCCTTCCTGGAGACCAAGACGGTCTGGCACCCCACGGGTTCCCTGGGCGCGTCCGGCTCGGCGTACTAGCCGCCGCCCCCGGGCATGAACGAGCCGCGCCGCCCCTCCGTCCGGGGGCGGCGCGGCTTCCTGTGCGGACCGGGTCAGCCGAGCACCTTGGCCACGTCCCCCACCAGCGGGAGCGTGCCGACCGACTGTGCCTGCGCCACCGGGCCGGTGAGTGCCTGGGACGTCAGCGGCTGGAAGTCGGCGAGCTGGGTGCCGACGCCGTTGTCGAGGGGGTCGACGCCCGTGCCCGCGAGGGGGTTGGGCTTGAGGGCGGAGACGGCGCCGGTGACGTACGGCAGCGCGCCGAGGGTTCCCTGGACGCCGGAGGCGGCGTCGAGGGAGCCGACGGGGAGGGGCGCGTCGGCGGCCGCCGAGGCCGATCCGGCACCGACGCCCAGCGCCACCCCGGCGGTCGCGAGGGCGGCGAGCGCACGCCGGCCGGTGAGGTTCTTCGGGGATGCGTGTCGGGCCATCGATGCCACCTTCTGCTGCGCAAGGTAATCCGGTCGACACGAAGGGTAGTTGAGGTGTGACGCGCGCTTCAAAGCCGACCCGCGGGGTCGTGAGGGGCCCGGCGGATGCCGCACACTGGTGTCCCGTGACCTCCCTGCCGCCCATACCCACGCGAGTCGTGCTGCTCTGCGGCCCTTCCGGCTCCGGCAAGTCCCTCCTCGCCGCCCGCTCCGGCCTGCCCGTGCTGCGGCTCGACGACTTCTACAAGGAGGGCGACGACCCGACGCTGCCGCTGGTCGCCGGGAGCACCGACATCGACTGGGACCACCCGGACTCCTGGGACGCGGAGACGGCCGTCGCCGCGATCGTCGAGCTGTGCGGCACGGGCCGTACGGACATCCCCGTGTACGACCTCTCGCTGAGCGCGCGGACCGGCACGGAGGCGGTCGAGTTCGGGGCGGTCCCGCTGTTCATCGCGGAGGGCATCTTCGCGGCGGAGATCGTCGAGCGCTGCCGTGCACTGGGCGTGCTGGCCGACGCGCTGTGTCTGAGCCGGGGTCCGGTGACGACGTTCCGCCGGCGTTTCCTGCGCGATCTGCGCGAGGGCCGCAAGTCGGTGCCGTTCCTGGTGCGCCGCGGCTGGCGGCTGATGCGCGCCGAGCGGTCCATCGTGGCCCGGCAGACGGCGCTCGGCGCGTACGCCTGCGACCGGGACGAGGCGCTGGACCGGCTGGCGGCCGCGGCGGGCACCTCCGAACCGGACACCTCCGCACCGGGCACCACCGAACCGGCGGCCCGCACCGCGGCGTAGAGCTTCGTAAAAACGAGTGCGGGACTGGACGGACCCCCCGGCCCTCCAGTCCCGCGTCCCCCGCTCCCCCGTGCTCCCCGGATCCCCCCGGATCCGAGGATGGTGCTTCCCCAAGTGGTGCGGTACCGCTCCCCCACGTCCCCCGTCGGGTCCCCCCGGTACCGCTCCCCCGTTACCCCCCGTGTCCCCCGTTCACCGGCTTCCCTGAGCGAAGCCGGGTCCCTCCCCCGTGACCCTCAGGCGACCAGCTCCCCGAAGGCGTCCTCCTCGTCACGGCCGAAGCTGAGGACCTCGTCCTCGCGCAGCCGGCGGAGCGACCGCCAGATGCTGGACTTCACCGTGCCGACACTGATGTCGAGGATCTCCGCGATCTCCGGGTCGGTGCGGCCCTCGTAGTAGCGCAGGACCAGCATCGTCCGCTGGAGTTCGGGCAGCCGGGCCAGCGCCTGCCACAGGACCGCGCGCAGTTCGGTGCCACGCATCGCGTCCGTGTCGCCGGCCGTCTCCGGCAGTTCCTCGGTCGGGTACTCGTTCAGCTTGCGGCGGCGCCACGCGCTGATGTGCAGATTGGTCATCGTCCGGCGGAGGTATCCGCCGACCGCGGCCTTGTCGCTGATCCGCTCCCAGGCCCGGTACGTCGAGAACAGCGCGCTCTGGAGCAGGTCCTCGGCCTCGAAGCGGTCGCCGGTGAGGTGGTAGGCGGTGGCGTACAGGGAGGCGCGGCGCTCCTGGACGTAGGCGGTGAACTCCGCCTCGGTCAGCGAGCGACGCTCCCCCGTGTCCTCCCTGTACGCGGCTCCCCCGTGAGCCGCCGTCTCCCCCGATTCGACGACCGTCATGAACCCGGTGTGCTGACGCCCGGTGTTGCGAGCGCACCCCCGCCCGCTCACAACACCGGACTTCTCTGAACCCCGGTGGACGTCGTGCAGGCGCGTGATCACTGCGCTGGTGTTCAGGCCGTGCAGCTTGTTCATCTCGCGCCCCCCGTCGTGGACTTACCGGTGTTCGGTCTGTGCTTCGGCCCGGCGTTCGTGGTGCTGCCTTGCCTGTGCCGAAAAGCTTGCCCACGCCAGTTCATGGCGGTGTCCGCCGACTGTCACAGACCTGTCACAGGGGTCTGTCACCGTCACACCGCGGTCGTCGCACAGACGTCGCCGGCGGGGTCCGCGGTTCTCCCCGAACACCCCTGCGAACGGGGTCCCGCGCAAGACCGGTGCCCCACGGGTCGAACGACAGCCCCCTCATGGGCCAGAATGAGCCCGTGCCTTCCCTGTTGCTGATCGAGGACGACGACGCCATCCGTACGGCCCTGGAGCTCTCACTGACGCGCCAGGGGCACCGTGTGGCGACCGCTGCGAGCGGTGAGGACGGTCTGAAGCTCCTGCGCGAGCAACGACCGGACCTGATCGTTCTGGATGTGATGCTGCCCGGGATCGACGGCTTCGAGGTGTGCCGGCGTATCCGGCGCACCGACCAGTTGCCGATCATCCTGCTGACCGCGCGGAGTGATGACATCGACGTCGTGGTCGGACTGGAGTCCGGCGCCGACGACTACGTCGTCAAACCCGTCCAGGGGCGGGTCCTCGACGCGCGGATCCGGGCCGTGCTGCGGCGCGGCGAGCGCGAGTCGACCGACGCGGCGACCTTCGGCAGCCTGGTCATCGACCGGGCGGCGATGACCGTCACGAAGAACGGCGAGGACCTCCAGCTCACCCCGACCGAGCTGCGGCTGCTGCTCGAACTGAGCCGGCGGCCCGGTCAGGCGCTCTCCCGGCAGCAGTTGCTGCGGCTGGTCTGGGAGCACGACTACCTGGGCGACTCCCGGCTGGTGGACGCCTGTGTCCAGCGGCTGCGCGCCAAGGTCGAGGACGTGCCGTCGTCCCCCACGCTGATCCGCACCGTGCGCGGCGTCGGCTACCGCCTGGACGCCCCTCAGTGACCGAACGGCACGGGGGGTTCCGCGGCTGGACCGCGGGGCGCAAGGGGAAGCTGTCACGGCTGCGTTTCACCAGCCTGCGACTGCGGCTGGTGATGGTCTTCGGGGCCGTGGCGCTGACCGCGGCGGTGTCCGCCTCGGGCATCGCCTACTGGCTCAACCGCGAGGCCGTGCTCACCCGTACCCAGGGGGCGGTGCTGCGCGACTTCGAGCAGGAGATGCAGAACCGGGCGGGTTCGCTGCCCGAGCATCCCTCGCAGGACGAACTGCTGCACACCGCCGGGCAGATGGCCAACAGCAGCCAGCGCTTCAGCGTGCTGCTGGTCGGCGCGGACGTCACCGGCCGGACCGTGTACGGCAGTTCGGGCGGGCTGAACGGCTTCTCGCTGGAGGACGTGCCCGCCTCGCTGCGCACCGCGGTGAACAAACAGCAGGACGGCGGCGACAGTTCGCCGTACCACGTGTACTGGCAGCGGGTCGTGGACGACGGGACGCCGTATCTGGTGGCCGGGACGAAGGTGATCGGGGGCGGGCCGACCGGGTACATGCGCAAGTCGCTGGAGCCGGAGGCCAAGGACCTCAACTCGCTGGCCTGGTCGCTGGGGATCGCCACCGGGCTCGCGCTGATCGGGGCCGCGCTGCTCGCGCAGGCCGCCGCCACGACCGTACTGAAGCCGGTGCACCGGCTCGGGGTCGCGGCGCGGCGGCTGGGCGAGGGGCGGCTCGACACCCGGCTGCGGGTCTCGGGGACGGACGAACTCGCCGATCTGTCACGGACGTTCAACCGGACGGCGGAGGCGCTGGAGAAGCGGGTCGCCGACATGGCGAGCCGGGACGAGGCGTCGCGGCGGTTCGTCGCCGACATGTCGCACGAGCTGCGCACGCCGCTGACCGCGATCACCGCCGTCACGGAGGTGCTGGAGGAGGAGCTGGACGCCGAGTCGGGCAGCATCGACCCGATGATCGAGCCGGCCGTGCGGCTGGTGGTCAGCGAGACCCGGCGGCTCAACAACCTGGTCGAGAACCTCATGGAGGTGACCCGCTTCGACGCGGGGACGGCCCGGCTGGTCCTGGACGACGTCGACGTGGCCGACCAGATCACCGCCTGCATCGACGCGCGCGCCTGGCTGGACGCGGTGGACCTGGACGCCGAGCGCGGCATCCACGCCCAGCTCGATCCGCGCCGGCTGGACGTGATCATGGCCAACCTGATCGGCAACGCGCTCAAGCACGGCGGTTCGCCGGTGCGGGTGTCGGTGACGGCGGCGCGCGACGAGGTCGTCATCGCGGTGCGCGACCACGGGCCCGGCATCCCGGAGGAGGTGCTGCCGCACGTCTTCGACCGGTTCTACAAGGCGAGCGCCTCCCGCCCGCGCTCCGAGGGCAGCGGGCTCGGCCTGTCCATCGCGCTGGAGAACGCCCACATCCACGGCGGCGAGATCACGGCCGCCAACTCCCCCGAGGGCGGCGCGGTGTTCACCTTGCGGCTGCCCCAGGACGCCTCCGATCCGGACGATCCGGATGATCCGGACGAGGCGGTCGATCCAGGGGATCCGGGTGAACCCGGCGAGACGGCCGCGCGTTCCGTGCCGGACGAGGAGAAGGCTCGATGAGGGTACGGGGACTGTTCGCGCTGCCGCTGCTGGCGGCGCTGCTCGCCGGCTGCGGGATACGGGCGACCGAGGTGCCCACCGACTTCGGGCCCGCGCCCTCCCGGGTGCGCTGCTCGCTCGCCGAGCCGGACATCACGACCCAGGCCGCGCCCGGGGTGCCGGTGCAGGTGTTCCTGCTGTGCGGCTCGTCGCTGGTGGCCGTCGACCGGGCGGTCCGGGTGACGGCCGGTCCCGCGGACGCGGAGCGGCGCGCGCTGGTGGCGCAGGGCCTGCTGGACCAGCTCGCGGAGTCGCCGACGGCCGCCGAGAAGGAGGCCGGGTACACGACGGACGTGCGCGGCGGCATGACGGTGGACGGCCCCGGCCCCGGCGACCCCGACGACGCGCTGCGGCTGAGCACCCCGCCGAACAGCCTGACCTCGTACGCGCTGGCCCAGGTGGTGTGCACGTTCTCCGACTCGGCGGCGGCCGAGGGCGACGGCTCGGTCATCCTGGGCGGCCCCGGCACGGACCCGCTCCGCCGCTACGAATGCACGGACGAGGTCCGCTCCCGCCCGGGCAGCGCGGAACCCCCGTCCTCCGAGGTCACGAACGACGCCTGACCGTCACCGGCGAGCCCACTCATAAAGGAGCACCGAACCGCCCAGGCGGACCGGCGGGGCCGCCTTCCCGACACATGGGCAAGGACCGCGTTTCCCTGAAGCGCCGACGCAGGCCGCTTCCCCGCGCGCGGAAAAGCACCGATCCGCCCCGGCACACCGGCGAAGGCCGCCTCCTCCTGCGCACGCGGATGAGGCCGGTCGCGCCCCCGGGCACAGGTGCGCCTGCGGCACCGTCCGGTGCACGGGCCGGGCTCCGCCCGCGTCGCGCACGGCACATGTGCGCCTGCCGCACCGTCCGGTGCGCAAGCCGGGCTCCGCCCGCATCGGGCACCCGTGGGGCGGAGGATTCGTCCCGATGTTCCGTGGGTCGTCGGAACCGAAGGTGCCGGGGGGTGCGTCTTGGGGGGCGTGCAGCGTCAAGGCTCCATCGGCGGCAGCGCCGCGATCCGTCTCCGTGCGACCGGGATTCTCCTCCTGGCCGCCCACCTCGCGTTCGTCGCCTGGTGCACGCTGCGCCCGCTCGACGTGCCGTGGGTGAGACCCGGCAATCTGCACCCCTTCGACGGGATCCGCGCCGACCTCCGGCTCGGTGGGCCCGAGGCGGCCCGGCGGATCGGTGAGGGGCTGGCGCTGCTGGCCCCGCTGGGTGTGCTGCTGCCGCTGGCGCACGGCCGGCTCCGGGTGTCGCCGTGGGCGTCCCTGCTCCGTACCGTCGCGGCGGGCGCCCTGATCTCGCTGGCCATCGAGCTGCTCCAAACCGGCGTGCCGGGGCGGGTCGTGGACGTGGACTCGCTGCTGCTGAACACCCTGGGCGTGGCGCTGGCGCACGCCGCGGTGGTGCCGGCGGCCCGGACCTGGCTGCGCCGCAAGAACGAGCGGCACGGGCGCGCGGCGGTCCGCACGGAGGAGGGGGCTCAGGGTCGGACCCCGAGGATTCCCAGGGTCGGGATCGCCCCCTAGAGCGACGCTTCCTCCCCTTTGTCTCCGTAGGGTCGAAGACAGACGGGGCCGCCGGAAGGGCCGCCTCGCACCGACGCCCGAGGGAGCCGCAGATGTCCAGCCTCGTCCGCCCCACGCAGGGCCGCATGATCGGCGGAGTGTGTGCCGCGCTGGCCCGGCGCTTCGGCACCTCCGACACCACGATGCGCGTGATCTTCCTGCTCTCCTGCCTGCTGCCCGGACCGCAGTTCCTGCTCTACATAGCGCTGTGGATCCTGCTGCCCGCGGAGGGGAAGGCGCGCACGACGGCCTGGTGACGGCCGTCCGTACGCCGCGGGGCGCCTTCCGTCACAGGGGGGCGCCCCGTCGGCGTGTGCTGCGGGAGAGCGTCAGCCCAGCGGGATGCCGTTCAGGGGCAGACCGTGCGTGGGCAGGCCCTGGCCGACCGGGAGACCGCCGAGGAGACCGGCGACGGGCTGCGTGGGGCCCTGGGCGAGCGCCTGCTGGGCGGCCGGCTGCACGGCGGCGACACCCGTGGCGAGCGCGGGCTGCGCCTGCTCCAGCTTGGCCTGCCCCAGCACCTTGCCGGCGCCTGGCAGCAGCTTGCCGACGTTCTCGACGGGCTGGGTGACCGGGCCCAGGGCCTGCGTGGCGTCGGGGAGCGCCGGGGCGGCGTTCGCGGCGCCCGCGCCGGCGGCGGCGAAGGCGGCACCGAGGGCGGCGACGCCGAGGGTCTTGGCAGCAGACTGCTTCATGATGAGCGTCCTCGAATGGGATACGGGAACCGAGCGGTCCACGACCGTAATCACGGGACGGGGGACGCCGCAAACATCGAAATGCGGACGGATGGTGAACGTCCGTCCGCATTCCGCGCCGGGAAAATGCCCTGCTCAGTCGCCCGCGGCCACAGAACCGCTGGTGGAAGCGGTCTGCTGGAACAGCCATTCGGACTTCAGCTCGGCATATCCGGGCTTGATCACGTCATTGATCATGGCGAGTCGTTCATCGAAAGGAATGAATGCTGACTTCATAGCATTGACCGAGAACCATTGCATGTCGTCGAGCGTGTAACCGAACGCGTCGACCAGGTGCTCGAATTCACGGCTCATGCTGGTGCCGGACATCAGCCGGTTGTCGGTGTTGACCGTGGCCCGGAAGTGCAGCCGCCGCAGCAGACCGATCGGGTGCTCGGCGTAGGAGGCGGCCGCGCCGGTCTGGAGGTTGGAGGAGGGGCACAGCTCCAGCGGGATCCGCTTGTCGCGGACGTAGGAGGCGAGCCGGCCGAGCGTGACCGAGCCGTCCTGCGCGACCTCGATGTCGTCGATGATGCGCACCCCGTGCCCGAGCCGGTCGGCGCCGCACCACTGGAGGGCCTGCCAGATGGACGGCAGCCCGAACGCCTCGCCGGCGTGGATGGTGAAGTGGTTGTTCTCCCGCTTCAGATACTCGAAGGCGTCGAGGTGCCGGGTGGGCGGGAAGCCCGCCTCCGCGCCCGCGATGTCGAAGCCAACGACCCCGAGGTCCCGGTAGCGGTTGGCGAGTTCGGCGATCTCCAGGGCGCGGGCGGCGTGCCGCATGGCGGTGAGCAGGGCGCCGACGCGGATCCGGTGGCCGTCGGCGCGGGCCGTGCGCTCCCCTTCGCGGAAGCCCTCGTTGACGGCCTCGACGACCTCTTCGAGGGTGAGCCCGCCTTCGAGGTGCTGCTCGGGGGCGTAGCGCACCTCGGCGTAGACGACGCCGTCCTCGGCGAGGTCCTCGGCGCACTCGCGGGCGACCCGGACGAGCGCCTCGCGGGTCTGCATCACACCGACGGTGTGCGAGAAGGTCTCCAAGTAGCGTTCCAGGGAACCGGAGTCGGCGGCCTCGCGGAACCAGATGCCGAGCTTGTCGGGGTCGGTCTCGGGGAGCCGGGAGTACCCGGTGTCCCGGGCGAGGTCGACGATCGTGCCGGGGCGCAGCCCGCCGTCGAGATGGTCGTGCAGCAGAACCTTGGGCGCCCGCCGGATCTGGTCCGCGCTCGGGGTGTGGCCCGTCTGGATGCTCTGGCTCGTCATTTCCGCACCCTAACTCCTACGCGCGTAGATCGCGCGTCGAACCACACCGTCGATACGTAACGGTGACCGCACGGACGGGTGGAGTACACCACTGCTTCTGACACTGTTCTGTCATGGCACAGCAAGCGACTCCGGCCCGAACGGCCCGGCTGGGGAAGGCACTCGGCCCCGAGCCGACGACGGTGAGCGGAGCGGTCCTGCTGCTCCCCGGCGGCGAGGAGGTCTCCGACCGCAGACCGTCCCCGCTGTGGGCGACGGCGTCCGTCCGCACCCTGGGGCGCTCCCTGGCCCGGGCGGGACAGCGGGAGGGTCTGGCCGTCCACGTCGTGCACTACCGCTACCGCGGCTGGAACGGCGGCGAGGCCCATCTCGCGGCCGACGCGGCCTGGGCGGTGGACGAGGTCGTCCGGCTGTACGGGGACGTGCCGGTGTGCCTGGCCGGGGTCGGCATGGGCGGCCGGGCCGCGCTGCGCGCCGCGGGCGGGGAGGCCGTCGACTGCGTGCTGGCGCTGGCCCCGTGGCTGCCCGCGGAGGACCCGGCCGCGGAGCCCGAGCCGGTCCGGCAGTTGGTGGGGCGGCGCGTGATGATCGTGCACGGCACCCACGACGAACGCTGCGACCCGGAGCGGTCGTTCCGGCTGGCGACCCGGGCGAAGAAGGCCAACCGGGACGTGTGCCGGTTCGAAGTGCACGCCGACGGACACGGGTTGCACCAGTACCGCGACGAAGTGCACGCCCTCGCCGCGGACTTCGTCCTGGGAGCGCTGTTCGGGCATTCCTTCGCCCGGCCGGTGGAGGACGCGCTCGCGGCCCCGCCGCCGCTGGGGCTGCGGATGCCGCTGGCGGTGGGGTTCGGCAAGTCCCTGCACCACTGAGGCGGTTCAGGCCGGGAGCAGGCTGCCCCGCCGGGAGAGCAGGAACTTCTTGAAGGCCGCCACGGGCGGGGTGTCCGGACGGCCGTCCAGCCAGGCCACGCCGATCTCGCGGACCGCGCGCGGCGCCGTGACCGTCAGCTCCACCACCCCCGGGCGGGCGACGGCCGGCGGCGGCAGCAGGGCCACCCCCAGACCGGCCGCCACCAGGCCCCGCAGGGTCTCCGCCTCCTCCCCCTCGAAGGCGACCCGGGGCCGGAAGCCGGCCTCCGCGCAGAGGTCGTCGGTGATCCGGCGCAGGCCGTAGCCGGGTTCGAGGGTCACGAAGGTCTCCTCGGCGGCCTCGGCGAGCCGGACCCGGCGGCGGGCGGCGAGCCGGTGGTCGGCGGGCACGACCAGACGCAGCTTCTGCTCGTCGAGACGGCGGGCGACCAGGTCGGGGGCGTCGGGCACCGGGGAGGTCAGACAGAGGTCCAGCTCCCCCGCGCGCAGCCGTTCGAGCATCGCCTCGCCGTAGTTCTGGACGAGACTGAAGCGGACCCGGGGGTGGTCGGCGCGGAAGGCGTGGATCAGTCCGGGCACGGTCTCGGCGCCCATGGTGTGCAGGAACCCGAAGGCGACCTTGCCGGTGGCCGCGTCGGCGTCGGCGCGGACCTCGTCGGCGGCCCGCTCGATCTCGGCGAGGGCCCGTTCGACATGGGTGAGGAAGGTGCGCCCGGCCGGGGTGAGGGAGACCGTGCGGCCGTGCCGGGCGAACAGGTCGACGCCCAGGTCCTGTTCGAGGCGGACCATGGCCCGGGAGAGGGTCGACTGCGGCACGCGCATCTCCCGCGCGGCCCGGGTGACGTGCTCGGTGCGGGCGACCCCGGCGAAGTACGCGAGCCGGGGCGCCAGCGACAGCACCATGTCTTCTGTGTCACCGGACGGTGACGGACGCTCCTGTGACCTCTGCTGATGCACCATGGGAACGATTATGGCCAGTTCATGCATTGGACGGATGAGCGGGAACGTCCGTAGGTTCGAGGCATGTCTCCCGCCAGTACCGGGGCGTCCGCAGTCGTGGACGCCGCCCCGTCCGTGTCCTCGCCCGACTCCCGTATGGCCCCCGGCGGTCCCGGCTACCGCCGGATGAGCCTCGCGCTCTTCCTCGCCGGGGTGGCGACCTTCGCCCTGCTGTACTCCACCCAGGCGCTGCTGCCGCTGATCTCCGGCGACTTCGGGGTGGCGGCGAGCGACGCGAGCTGGACCGTGGCGGCGGCGACCGGCGGACTGGCCCTGTTCGTGCTGCCGATGAGCGCCCTCTCCGAGCGCTACGGCCGCCGTACGGTGATGACGGCCTCGCTGGCGGTCGCGGTGACCGTCGGCGTGCTGGTCCCGCTCGCGCCCTCGCTGGGCGCGCTGGTGGTGCTGCGGGCCGTGCAGGGCGCGGCGCTGGCCGGGCTGCCGGCCTCGGCGACCGCCTACCTCGCCGAGGAGGTCCGGCCGAAGGCGCTGGTCACCGCGATCGGGCTGTTCGTGGCGGGCAACAGCGTGGGCGGGATGAGCGGCCGGGTCATCACCGGCTGGGTCGCGCAGGAATGGGGCTGGCGGGCCGCCGTCGCGGCGATCGGGGTGCTCGCGGTGGGCTGCGCCGTCGCGTTCCGGCTGCTGCTCCCGGCACCGCGGCACTTCACCCCGGGCTCGCTGCGGCCCGGCGACCTGGTCCGCACGGTCCGCGGGCATCTGTCCGACCCGCTGCTGTGCCGGCTGTACGCGATCGGCGCGCTGTTCATGACCGTCTTCGGCGGGGTGTACACGGTCATCGGCTACCGGCTGACGGAGGCGCCGTTCTCGCTCCCCCAGGGTGTCGTCGGCTCGGTCTTCCTGGTGTACCTGGTCGGTACGGTGTCGGCGTCCACGGCGGGCCGGCTGGTCGGCCGCCTGGGCAGGCGCGGCTCGCTGTACCTGGCGGGCGGGACGACCGCGGCGGGCCTGCTGCTCTCGCTGGCCGGCTCCCTCGCGCTGGTGCTGCTCGGCCTGGTGCTGATCACGGCGGGCTTCTTCGCGGGGCACGCGGTGGCGTCGTCGGCGGTCGGCAGGACGGCCACGACGGGACGCGCGCAGGCCGCCGCGCTGTACCAGTCGGCGTACTACATCGGCTCCAGCGCCGGTTCGACGGTCGGCGCGCTCGCCTTCCACACGGGCGGCTGGGCCGGCACGGTCGGGGTGGGACTCCTGGCGGTGCTCGGGGTCGTGACGATCACCCTCCTGGGCACCCGGGCGGCCCGCCGCGAGACGGTCGTCACGACGGCCTGACGGCGCGCGTTCCGCCGATACTGTCCTTGACACACCCCTCCCCACCTGCGGTTTCACCGACTCGGCGGGCCGTTGTCAGTGGGCTGCGGTAGCTTCCGAAGTGCTGGGCGCGAAGGCGCGCGACAGAGCGGAACGGCCACAGGGGCGGGTGGACGAGATGAGTGACGGCACGGCCGGTACGGCGACGGTGGAGGACCTCGACGTCAGGCTGGAGAGACACCGGGTCGAGCTGACGGGCTACTGCTACCGGATGCTCGGCTCGTCCTTCGAGGCCGAGGACGCGGTGCAGGACACGCTGGTGCGGGCCTGGCGCAGCTTCGACAAGTTCGAGGGCCGCTCCAGTCTGCGTTCGTGGCTGTACCGGATCGCGACGAACGTCTGCCTGGACATGCTGACGGCCGGCAACAAGCGGGCGCGTCCGATGGACCTGACCGAGGCCACACCGCTGGCCCGGGCCGCCCTGTCCCCCCGCCCCGACCACACCTGGCTGGAACCCATGCCGGACACCCGTGTACTGCCCACGGTCCAGGACCCGGCGGAGGCCGCGGTCGCCAAGGAGTCGGTGCGGCTGGCGTTCATGGCCGCGCTCCAGAAGCTGCCGCCGAAGCAGCGGGCGGTGCTGATCCTGCGGGAGGTGCTGGCCTGGAAGGCGAGCGAGGTCGCCGAACTGCTCGACACCTCGGTCGCCTCGGTCAACAGCGCGTTGCAGCGGGCGCGGGCGACGCTCGCCGAGCGGGCGGAGGCGGGCGCGGACGCGGAGGTGTCCGACCCGCTGGACGAGGAGCAGCAGAAGCTGCTGGAGCGCTATGTGGCGGCCTTCGAGGGCTACGACATGGCGGCCCTGACGGCGCTGCTCCACGAGGACGCCGTCATGACGATGCCGCCGTTCGACCTGTGGCTGACCGGGCACGACGACATCACGGGCTTCATGACGACGATCGGCGCGGCCTGCGAGGGCTCCCGTCTGCTGCCGGTGGAGGTCAACGGCCTGCCGGGGTTCGCCCAGTACAAGCCCGATCCGGAGAAGGGCGGGTTCACGCCCTGGGCCGTGCAGATCCTGGAGATCTCAGACGGCCGCCTCACCGGGTTCCACTTCTACCTCGACACCCAGCGCTGGTTCCCCCTCTTCGGCCTCCCCCTCCACCTCGACGGGGATACCGACGAGGTCGAGCAGGGCGCGTAGGGCCGGGTCGGGGGCGCGCAGCAGGATCCGCCCCCCGGCCCGCCGGGCGGCGAGCTGGAGCCGGGCCAGCAGATCCACGACGGCCAGCCCCGGCGGCCCGACCCCGCCCACATCGCAGACGACGACCCCGGCGGCCTCCACCAGCCCCCGCACCTCATCGACCAGCCCCACCACCCGGTCACGGGCAACGGGACCGGCCAGCACGAGCACGGGCGGTATCGGTGTCATGGACTCCACGACAGGTAGACCCCACCACCCCGCCCAACTCATCGGACCTGCGTGTGGCTAGTCCGCCGGGAACTCGGCGGTGTCGATCGTGACGTCGAAGGGAGCGGGCAGAGCGAGGGGCTCGCCGAACTTCGCGACGACGAGCGGGCGGTAGACATCGCCCTGCGGCTCCCCGAAGAGGGTCGCGGTGGGGCCCTCCGGCGACCAGCGGTCGACGAGGATGTAGAGCGGGATGCCCGCGGAGGCGTAGGCGGCGGGTTTGGCGACGCGGTCGTGGCGGGCGTTCTTCATCGACGTGACTTCGACTACGAGTTCCGCAGCGCCGGCCGGAATGTAGTTCCCCGCTTCGGCACACACCCTGGCAGGGACGACCAACAGGTCCGGAATGAACATGCCCAGGCACGACGGGACGGCGACGGCTTGTCTCTGGAAGATCTCCCAGGCCTCGGGAATCACGGAGTACAAGCGACGCTGGATGCGCTCCACGATCACGTGATGGCGGTAGGCGGGAACGGGCGACGTGGTGACGACCCCTTCGACGATCTCCGCCTTGCTGCCCTCGGGCCACTCCATCTCGTCCCAGAGCCGGACCAGGTCGTCCCAGCCCTGCCCGGGGTCGTGGTCCACGGTGAGTGCGCTCATTGTGGTCTCCCCCATCCAGCATCACTTCGGTGCGCGACCGATCTCAACATGCCGAACGGGACCGGTGCGGATGCACCGATCCCGTTCACCCGAAAGGGGAAACCGCAGGTCAGGCGATACGTTCCAGCACGACGGGGGACGGTGTGCAGGTCGTGGCGGGGGGTGCGATGTCGTAGGAGCCGTCGATGGCTGACAGGGCGTAGGGGAAGCGGTCCGGGGTGTCGGTGTGGAGGGTGAGGAGGGGCTGGCCCTCGGTGATCGTGTCGCCGGGCTTGGCGTGGAGTTCGACGCCCGCGCCGGCCTGCACCGGGTCCTCCTTGCGGGCGCGGCCCGCGCCGAGGCGCCAGGCGGCGATGCCGATGTCGTAGGCGTCCAGACGGGTCAGGACGCCGGAGGCCGGGGCCTTCACCACGTGCTGCTCGCGGGCCACCGGCAGGGCCGCGTCCGGGTCGCCGCCCTGGGCCGCGATCATGCGGCGCCAGACGTCCATCGCCGACCCGTCGGCCAGGGCCTTCGCCGGGTCGGCGTCCTTCACGCCGGCCGCGTCGAGCATCTCGCGCGCGAGGGCGATCGTCAGCTCCACGACGTCGGCCGGGCCGCCGCCCGCCAGGACCTCCACCGACTCGCGGACCTCCAGCGCGTTGCCCGCGGTCAGGCCGAGCGGGGTGGACATGTCGGTGAGCAGGGCGACCGTCTTCACGCCGTGGTCGGTGCCGAGGCCGACCATGGTGGAGGCCAGCTCGCGGGCGTCCTCGATGGTCTTCATGAAGGCGCCGGTGCCGACCTTGACGTCCAGGACGAGCGAGCCGGTGCCCTCGGCGATCTTCTTCGACATGATCGAGGAGGCGATCAGCGGGATCGCCTCGACCGTGCCGGTGACGTCACGCAGGGCGTAGAGCTTCTTGTCGGCCGGGGCCAGGCCGTCGCCCGCCGCGCAGATCACCGCGCCGGTGGTGTCGAGGACGTGCAGCATCTCCTCGTTGGAGAGCAGGGCGCGCCAGCCGGGAATCGACTCCAGCTTGTCCAGCGTGCCGCCGGTGTGGCCGAGGCCGCGGCCGGAGAGCTGCGGGACGGCCGCGCCGCAGGCCGCCACGAGGGGGGCCAGGGGCAGCGTGATCTTGTCGCCGACGCCGCCGGTGGAGTGCTTGTCGGCGGTCGGGCGGGACAGGGACGAGAAGTCCATGCGCTCGCCGGAGGCGATCATCGCGGCGGTCCAGCGGGCGATCTCGCCGCGGTTCATGCCGTTGAGCAGGATCGCCATGTTGAGGGCGGCCATCTGATAGTCGGCGACCTCGCCGCGGGTGTAGGCGTCGATGACCCAGTCGATCTGTTCGTCGCTCAGCTCACCCCGGTCCCTCTTGGTGCGGATGACGGAGACGGCGTCCATGGCCATGGCTTTCCTTCCGAGTGGTTCCAGAAGACGGTGCAAAGAAGACGTAAGCGGAAAACGTGCGGCCCCTCCGGCCGTCAGGAGCGCCGGAGGGGCCGCACGGGGGCTCATCCGAGGTGGCCGGGCCCGAACGCCTGGGGCAGCATCTCCGCGAGCGGCAGGATCCCCGCCGGGGTCTCCAGGAGCAGCTCGGGGCCGCCGAACTCGTACAGGAGCTGCCGGCAGCGGCCGCACGGGACGAGGATCTCGCCCCGGCCGTCCACGCACGTGAAGTGCGTGAGCCGGCCGCCGCCGGTGTTCTGGAGCTCCGAGACGAGACCGCACTCGGCGCACAGCCCCAGCCCGTAGGAGGCGTTCTCGACATTGCAGCCGGAGACGATCCGGCCGTCGTCGACGAGCGCCGCCACGCCGACCGGGAACCCGGAGTACGGGGCGTACGCCCGGGACATGGCGTCCTGGGCCACCGCGCGCAGTTGCTCCCAGTCGACCGGGCCGACCGGGTCGCCCGGGCCGACCAGGTCGGCCGAGTCGTCCGGCGTGGCGGCGGGGGTCACTTGCCCTGCCCCTTCCGATAGGGCAGACCGTCCGCCTTGGGCATGCGCAGCCGTTGGGCGGAGAGGGACAGGACCAGCAGGGTCACCACGTACGGCGTGGCGGTGACGACCTGGTTGGGGACCTCGTCCGTGCTGACGTACCAGATGAACATCAGCGCGGAGATGCCCGCGGTGATCGCGGCGGAGATGTACTGCTTCTTCCACGCCAGGTAGACCACACCGGCCACCAGCAGGATCGCGAGCAGCAGGATCAGCGCGTGCACATTGGTGGCGCCACCGCGCAGGTTGAGGCTGTCGGTGTAGCCGAACAGACCCGCGCCGAGGGCCAGGCCGCCCGGCATCCAGTTGCCGAAGATCATCGCGGCGAGACCGATGTAACCGCGGCCGGCGGTCTGGCCGTCCAGGTAGACGTTCGAGGCCACGATGGACAGGAACGCGCCGCCGAGGCCGGCGAAGCCGCCGGAGATGATCACGGCGATGTACTTGTACTTGTAGACGTTGACGCCGAGGGACTCGGCCGCGACCGGGTTCTCGCCGCAGGAGCGCAGCCGCAGGCCGAAGGAGGTGCGCCACAGCACGTACCAGGTGGCGGGGACCAGGGCGACGGCGACGACGGTGAGCGGCGACAGGTTGGTGATCAGACCGCCGACCAGTCCGGCGAGGTCGGAGATCAGGAACCAGTGCTTGCCGTTGAGGGTCTGGAGCCAGTCGGACAGGCCCGGGACGTCGAAGGTGCCCAGCGACTCGATCGGCGGGGACTGCTTGGAGGAGCCCTGGGGGGCGTCCTCGAAGGTGAACTTCGACAGATAGCGGGTGACGCCCAGCGCCAGGATGTTCAGCGCCACACCGGAGACGATGTGGTTGACCTTGAAGGTGACGGTGGCGACGGCGTGCAGCAGACCGCCGAGGCAGCCGCCGACGATGCCGAAGACGACACCGGTCCAGGGGCCCCACTGGTAGCCGGCCCAGGCGCCGAACCAGGTGCCGAGGATCATCATGCCCTCGAGGCCGATGTTGACGACGCCCGCCCGCTCGGCCCACAGACCGCCGAGACCGGCGAGGCCGATCGGCACGGCGGCGCGCAGCGCGGTGGACATCTGGCCGGTGGACGTGATGCCGTCCGCGCCGGTGATCAGGCGGACGACCGAGGTGAGGATCAGCACGCCCGAGATGACCAGCAGGAGGACGGGCAGCGACATCCGGCGGCCGCCCTTGCGGGGCTGCTTGCCCTTCGGCTTCGCGATGGTCGCGGTGCTCATCAGACCGCCACCTCCTTCTTGGTGTTCGCGGCGGCGGCGAGTTCCTCACCGACGCGCTTCTGCTGGCGGCGCAGACCCCAGGTGCGGACGACCTCGTAGGAGATGACGACCGCGAAGACGATCAGCCCCTGCATGATCATCGCGATTTCCTTCTCGTACGGCTCGGGAGTCGCGTAGTCGAGGGCGGGGGACGCCTTGTCGAGGAAGGCCCACAGGAGGGCGGCGAGCGCGATGCCGCCGGGGTTGTTGCGGCCGAGCAGGGCGATGCCGATGGCGGTGAAGCCGACGCCCGTGGGGAAGCTCAGGCTGTAGGTGTGGGCGTCGCCGAGGAGCAGCGGGAGTCCGGCGAGGCCGGAGACGCCACCGGAGACGATCATCACGGTGAGGATCATGCGCTTGGCGTCGACGCCGGAGGCGGCGGCGGCCGACTCGGACTCGCCGGTGGCGCGCAGGTCGAAGCCGAAGCGGGTGCGGTTGAGGACCAGCCAGTAGACGATGCCGAGGGCGACGGCGAGGAAGACCAGGCCGTAGATCTCGCCGACGTCCTGGCCGAGGTCGATGCCGGGGACCCAGCCGGACTCCTTCATGATGCCGGTGGTCTTGTTGTCGCCGACCAGCTCGCCGAAGACCTCGGGGAGGGTGAGGTAGGCGATGAGGCTGGTGGCGATGGCGTTCAGCATGATCGTGGCGACGACCTCGCTGACGCCCCGGGTGACCTTCAGGACGCCCGCGACACCGGCCCAGATGCCGCCGGTGAGGACGGCGACCAGCAGCAGCATCGGGACCTGGAGGAAGGCCGGCAGGTCGACATGGGCGCCGACCACGGCGGTCATCATCGCGGCCAGCCGGTACTGGCCGTCGACGCCGATGTTGAAGAGGTTCATACGGAAGCCGAGGGCGACCGCGAGGGCGGCGATGTAGTACAGCGACGCCTGGTTGACGATCAGGACCTGGACGTCGGAGTAGCCGATCTGCTCCAGCATGAGCGAGTACGGCTCGATCGGGCTCTTGCCGGAGGCGATCAGCACGACCGAGGTCAGCAGGATCGCCGCGACGAGCGCCATGACCGGGCCGGCCACGGCGAGGAGCACGCGCTCCTTGTCGAACTTCTTCATCGGGCCTCGTCCTCCGGACCGGCAGCTTCCTCGGTGGTGTCCGCGGTGTCCTGGTGCTCCAGGTGACCGGCCGCGGCGCCGGTCATGGCCGAACCCAGCTCCTCCGGGGTGATGGTGGCGGGGTCGGCGTCCGCGACCAGCCTGCCGTTGTAGATCACCCGGAGGGTGTCCGACAGGCCGATCAGCTCGTCCAGGTCGGCGGAGATCAGCAGCACGGCGAGGCCCTCGCGGCGGGCTTCGCGGATGCGGTCCCAGATCTGGGCCTGCGCGCCGACGTCCACACCGCGGGTGGGGTGGGCGGCGATCAGGAACTTGGGGTTGTGGCTCATCTCGCGGCCGACGATCAGCTTCTGCTGGTTGCCGCCGGACAGGGAGGCGGCCGTGACGTCGATGCCGGGGGTGCGGACGTCGAACTCCTCGACGATCCGGCGGGTGTCGTCCTGGGCGCCCTTGGGGTTCAGCCAGAAGCCCTTGGCGTTGGGGGCCTCGGTGACATGGCCGAGGATGCGGTTCTCCCAGAGCGGGGCCTCCAGGAGCAGTCCCTGGCGGTGGCGGTCCTCGGGGATGTAGCCGACGCCGGACTCACGGCGCTTGCGGGTGGACCAGGGGGTGATGTCCTCGCCGAGGAAGGCGATGGTGCCGGAGTCGGCGTTCTTGGTGCCGATCAGC
Source organism: Streptomyces sp. CAI-85 (assembly GCF_013363615.1). Taxonomy (NCBI): domain Bacteria; kingdom Bacillati; phylum Actinomycetota; class Actinomycetes; order Kitasatosporales; family Streptomycetaceae; genus Streptomyces; species Streptomyces sp. CAI-85. Next base: position 85,486 of record NZ_JAANNX010000017.1, read on the forward strand.
GCGTCGATCAGCTCGGTCTGGCCGTTGCCCTCGACCCCGGCGATGCCCATGACCTCACCGGCGTGGATGGTGAAGCTGACGTCGTCCAGGACCCGCTTGACCTCGCCGCCCTCGGGGGCGAGCGTGATGCCGCCGGTGGGCTCGGCCTCGGTGCCCAGGGAGGCGCCGCCGCTGGCGAAGACGGTGAGCCCGGCGACCGTGAGGACGGCCTGGTCGGTGACCGTGGACTCGGCGGTCTCCGGGGTGGGCAGCTCGCTGCCGACCATCATCTCGGCGAGCTGGCGCGGCGTGGTCTTGGACGGGACGGCCGTGCCGACGGTGGTGCCGCGCCGGATGACGGTGATGTCGTCGGCGACGGAGAGGACCTCGCCCAGCTTGTGGGAGATGAAGATGACGGACAGGCCCTCGGACTTCAGCTCGCGCAGGTTGGCGAAGAGCGCGTCGACCTCCTGCGGCACGAGCACCGCGGTCGGCTCGTCGAGGATCAGGGTGCGGGCGCCGCGGAAGAGGACCTTGAGGATCTCCACGCGCTGGCGGTCGGCGACGCCGAGGTCCTCGACCAGGGCGTCGGGGCGGACGCCGAGCCCGTAGCGGTCCGAGATCTCCTTGATCTTCTTGCGGGCGTTGCCGCCGATGCCGTACAGCTTCTCGCTGCCCAGCACGACGTTCTCCAGGACGGTCAGGTTGTCGGCCAGCATGAAGTGCTGGTGGACCATGCCGATGCCGCGGGCGATGGCGTCGGCGGGGCTGGAGAAGGTGACCTGCTCGCCGTCGATCGCGATGGTGCCCTCGTCCGGCTTCTGCATGCCGTAGAGGATCTTCATCAGGGTCGACTTGCCGGCGCCGTTCTCGCCGACCAGGGCGTGCACCGTCCCTTTTCGGACAGCGAGGTGGATGTCGTGGTTGGCGACGACACCGGGGAAGCGCTTGGTGATCCCCGCCAGCTCTACCGCGATCGTCGACGGTGCGGTGAGCGGAGGGCTGCTGGACGCGTCGATGGCGCACTCTCCTTGGGAAAGGGGCCGCTCTACGCGCGTAGCGCCCCTGCTTTAAATAGTGCCCGGACCTGATCGATCGTTTTTGAGTCTCGATCCGTTCCGAGCATTCTGCCGCGCGAACGGGGCACGAGTCGCGATGGTGCCCGTGCCCCGTTCCGCGGCCGTAACGCTGTCATTTCAGCGCACTGCCGGCCAATACCTCTGACCGGTTCGATTCACCGGGTCAGGAGGTCTTGACGGTGATGCTGCCGTCCTTGATGCCCTCTTCGGCCTTCTTGATCGCGGCCTGGATGTCGGCGTTGTCGGCGAAGGCGGGGTTGGAGTTCGACACGCTCACGCCGCCGTTCTCCAGGCTGCCGCGGACGACACCGGTCTGCGGGTCGCCGTCCTCGACGGACTTGGCCAGGTCGAAGACCGCACCCTCGACGTTCTTCATGGCCGAGGTCAGGATCGAGTCCTTGTACGCCTTCAGCGCGTCCTGCTTGTACTGGTCCGAGTCGACGCCGATCGCCCAGATGTCGTTGGCGTTGGCGGCCTTGATGACACCCTGGCCGGACAGGCCGGCGGCGGCGTAGATGACGTCCGCACCGGCGTCGATCTGGCCCTCGGCGGCGCTCTCGCCCTTGTCCGGGCTGGAGAAGCCGCCCTCGGCGGCGGTCTCGGTCAGGTACTGCGACTTGACCGTGACACCCTTCTTGGTGTCCTCGACGCCCTGCTTGAAGCCGGCCTCGAACTTGTGGATCAGCGGCACGTCCACACCGCCGATGAAGCCCACGACGTCGGACTTGGTGGCCTTCGCGGCGGCGACGCCGGCGAGGTAGGACGCCTGCTCCTCGTGGAAGACCAGGTCGGCGACGTTGTCGGCCTTGATCTGCTCGTCGTCGACGATGCCGAAGGTGGTCTTCGGGTACTTGGCCGCGGCCTCCTTGACGGCGGGCGCGTAGGCGAAGCCGACACCGATGACCGGGTTGTAGCCCTGCTTGGCGAGGTTCTCCAGGCGCTGGACCTTGTCCGCGTCCGACTCGCCGTCCTGCGGCTCGACGGCGGTGGACTTGTAGCCGAACTCGGCGTCGGCCTTCTCCAGGCCGGCCGTGGCGGCGTCGTTGAAGGACTGGTCGCCCTTGCCACCGACGTCGTACGCCAGGGCGAGGCCCAGGTTCTTGGCACTGCTTTCGGAGGACGAGGACGACGTGGACGAGCTTCCACATGCGGAAACCGTCACGGCGAGAGCTGCGGTGGCGACACCCGCAGCAGCGATACGAGACACCCGGCGCATGGAACGAGACTCCTTTGTGCACGCGCCCATACCAGGCGCTGGTTCCGCCGCAGCGTAACGCGCGTAGACCGGCAGGAAAAACCCTTCTGTCCGCTCCGTTATCGAGCTGTGGCCACAGTTACATCCCAGAGTACGGACAGCAGTACGCCCCTTGCGGGAGGCAAGGGGCGTATGGGCTGCAAGGACGCCCGTAAGGGCGTAGCCCGGGGCCTTGGAGGCCCGTTCGGCGGTATTACGCGGTCACCCGCGGCCGGGTCACTTGGTGTCGACCGTGACCTTGCCGTCGATGATGTCCTGCTTGGCCTTGTCGACGGCCGCGACGACGTCCGTCATCGCCTTGTACTTCGGGTTGGAGTCGGCGAACCCGACACCGTCGTTGGAGAGGCTGCCGCGGACCACACCGGACAGCGGCTTGCCGTCGACGACGGACTTCACCAGGTCGTAGACCGCGCCGCCGACGTTCTTCAGCGCCGAGCCGAGGATGTAGTCCTTGTACGAGGCGAGCGCCTTCTGGTTGTACTGGTCGGAGTCGACACCGATGGCCCACACCTTCTTGGCGGCGGACTCGGTGATCACGCCCTGACCGGAGAGTCCGGCCGCGTGGTAGATGACGTCCGCGCCGGCCTCGATCTGGCCGCTCGCCGCGTCCTTGCCCTTGTCGGGGCTGGAGAAGCCGCCCTCCTGGGCCGTCTCGGTGAGGTACTGCGACTCGATCTTGATGTTCGGGTCGACCGACTTGGCGCCCTGGACGTAACCGGCCTCGAACTTGTGGATCAGCGGGATGTCCACGCCGCCGATGAAGCCGATGTGCTTGCCCTTGGACGCCTTCGCGGCGGCGACGCCCGCGAGGTAGGACGCCTGCTCCTCGTGGAAGACCATGTCGGCGACGTTCTTCGCCTGGACGGTCTCGTCGTCGATGATCCCGAAGGTGGTGTTCGGGAACTTCGCGGCGACCTCCTTGACGGCCGGCCCGTAGACGAAGCCGACGCCGATCACCGGGTTGTAGCCGGCCTGCGCGAGCTGGGTCAGCCGCTGGATCTTGTCCGCGTCGGTCTCGCCGTCCTGCGGCTCGACGTCGCGGCCGGTGATGCCGAACTCCTTCTCGGCCTTCTGGAGACCGGCGTAGGCGGCGTCGTTGAACGACTGGTCGCCCTTGCCGCCGATGTCGTACGCGAGCCCGATGCCCTTGCCGGTGTACTTGCCGGACGGCTTGGAGTCGCCGGTCGACGTGGAACCGCTGCTGGACTCGCCGCAGGCGGTGGCGGCGAGGGCGACGACCGCGACGGTCGCCGCGGCCTGGAAAAGTCTGGTCTTCCGAGATATCCGACGCACAGCAAGCACCCCTTCATCCCCACGGCGCCGCTACCGGCCCGCTGTCCCCTTCACGTGGCGCCGCCCCGGCCGAACTCCCCCAACAAGCCGTGCCGGGTGGCGATGTGGACGGACAGTAACGCGCGTAGACGGCCAGCGGAACGGGGTGTCGCGCTGCCGTTATCGAACCGTGCCGCCCCTCGGTTACAGGCGCGGTGCGGCGGTTACGGGTGGGTGACACAAAGGGGCGAAGGGGCGCCTTTCCGGCACCCCTTCGCCCCGTGACCGTGTCGGCTCGGCCCTGTCGGCTACGCCTCGCGGGTGGCCGCGTCCAGGAGGGCCGCCGCCGTGAACAGCTCCACGCCTACGGTGATCGCGTGCTCGTCGGCGTCGAAGTCGCCCTGGTGCAGATCGCGGACGGTGCGCTCGCCGGGCGGGCGGACGCCCAGCCGGGCCATGGCGCCGGGCACCCGCTCCAGGTACCAGGAGAAGTCCTCGCCGCCGAGGCTCTGTTCGGTGTTCTCGACGGCGGACGCGCCGCGCCGCGCCACCATCGCGTCGTGCAGCAGGGCGGTGACCGCCCCGTCGTTGACGACCGGCGGGACACCGCGCACGTAGTTGATCTCGGACTTGGCGCGGTGCAGGTTGGCGACCTCGTCGATGGCCGCGACGACGATGTCCGGGGCCTGCCGCCACGCCTCGATGTCCAGGCAGCGCACGGTGCCGGAGAGTTCGGCGTGCTGCGGGATGACGTTCGGCGCGTGGCCGCTCTCGATCCGGCCCCAGGTGACGGCCAGCCCGGCGCGGGTGTCCACCCGGCGGCCGACCAGCGCGGGGACGTCGGTGACGACCCGGGCGGCGGCGGTCACCAGGTCGGTGGTGAGGTGCGGGCGGGCGGTGTGGCCGCCGGGGCCGTCCAGGGAGATCTCCAGCCGGTCGCAGGCGGAGGTGATGGCGCCCTCGCGCAGCCCGATCCGCCCGGCGTCCACCCGGGGGTCGCAGTGCACGGCGATGATCCGGCCCACGCCGTCCAGCGCGCCGCCCTCGATGGCGTCGGCGGCGCCGCCCGGCAGGACCTCCTCGGCGGGCTGGAAGACCAGCCGCACGGGACGCGGCAGCCGGCCCTGACGGTGCAGCTCGGCGAGGACGAGTCCGGCGCCCAGGACGACGGTGGTGTGCACGTCGTGGCCGCAGGCGTGGGCGCGGTCGGGGACGGTGGAGCGGTAGGCGCACTCGGTCTTGGTGTCCGGGATCGGCAGCGCGTCGATGTCGGCGCGCATCGCGAGGATCGGGGTGTCCCCGGACCAGGTGCCGTCCTCGGTCCCGATGTCACAGATGAGGCCGGTGCCGACGGGCAGGACGCGCGGCGCGAGGCCCGCCTTCTCCAGGCGCGCCTTGATCGCCGCGGTCGTGCGGAACTCCTGGTTGCCCAGCTCGGGGTGCATGTGCATGTCGCGGCGGAACGCGATCAGCTCTGCGCGCAGGGCCTCCGGCAGGGTGCCGGGGAGGGTTCCGGGGAGCAGCGCTTCCCCGGCGGATTCGGCCTCGGACTCTCGGGACGTCAATTGCTTCACCCTCTGAAGGGTAGGACGCCGAGGCGGTCGACTGACCCACGATCAACAAAAGATCAACCCGTTAGGGGAAGAAAAGTTGGCCGCGCGGCGCATGACTGACGGGGGAGGTGGGTAAACTCGGCGGCTTTCGAGCCGAGCGGATCATGAGGGGCCCGCTGGTGGGGGACCGGCCATCCGTACCCGTTTCACATTCACGCTGTTCGTTCACTCTGTTCGTTTCTCCCACCCATACCACGACTCCCGGGTGGCCCGCTGTGACCATCCATGCCTCGGGACCGGTCGGGGGGGGGTGGAGATCTGTGCGTTCGCCTCACAGAGCGTGGCGGTGGCTCTCTACGCTGACGTGACGACTTTGTGTGACGGAGCGGCTACTTCGGGAGAACGGGTGGGTGCGCATGACGGTGGAGGAGCGGGAGCGGCGACCGGAGACACCGGCGGAGGCCGACGGCACGACGGGGCTGCTCACGGCCGTCGGCAAGATGCTGAGACTGCTGCGCGAACGCAAGGGGCTCACCCAGAAGGAGTTCGGCCGCCTGGTGGGCTACGGCCCGGACGCCGTCTCGGCCATGGAGCGAGGGGTGCGGACGGTCCGGCCGGAGGTGCTGGAGGCGGCGGACGATCTGCTCGACGCCGGCGGCCTGCTCCGGCAGGCGATCCCCGAGGTACGGGAGGCGGTGACCCGGGCGCGGACCCGGCATCCGGAGTGGTACCGGGGGTATGCGGTGCTGGAGGCCGAGGCGGTGGAGCTGCATCACTATTGCAGCTACGCGATGCATGGACTCTTGCAGACCGAGGCACACGCTCATGCCCTGTTCGCGAAGCGGAGGCCCTTCCTGAGCGAGGAGATGATCGAGAAGCGGGTGGCTGACAGGCTCGGCAGACAGCAGGTACTCGGCCGCTGGCCGGCACCGATCGTCAGCTACGTGCTGGAGGAGGTCGTACTGGACCGTCCCATCGGCGGACGAGAGGTGCACGCGGAGCAGTTGCGGCGCTTGCTGAGCGTCAGTGCCATGCAGAACCTCGAGATCCAGGTGATGCCGACGGGGGTGGAGGAACACCCCAACATGGACGGCTCGTTCAACCTGCTGACCCCCAAGAACCATGCGCAGGTGGCCTATACCGAGATCCAGGGGTACCCGAGGCTGATCACCGACCGGGAAGAGGTCCGGAAGATCGCCGATCGCTATGGGACGATGCGGGCTGTGGCGCTCCCGCCCAACCAGTCCCACGCGTTGATCGAAAAGAAGCTGGAGGAACTGTGAACAGGTATGACCTCACCTGGTTCAAGTCCAGCCACAGCGGCGGCGAGGGCGGTGACTGCCTCGAAGTCGCCTTCTCCTGGCGCAAGTCGTCCTACAGCAGTGGCGAGGGCGGGCAGTGTGTCGAGGTCGCCCTGTGTGCCGCCGTTGTCCATGTGCGGGACTCCAAGGCCCCGGCCGGGCCCCGGCTCGACCTCTCCCCCGGTGTTTGGGGGGACTTCGTCTCGGCGTTCATGTCACGCCGGTAGCGTGCGGCGGCATGAGCGATCTCGACGGTGAGTTCCTTCGGGCGATACGGGAGTCCTACGACGCCATCGCCGAGGCGTACGCGGCGGAGTTCCCCGATGTGGCCGGGCGGCCGCCGCTGGACCGGGCCGTGCTGTCCGCGTTCGCCGAGTCGGTCAGGGCGCGGGGCGGAACCGAACCCGTGGCCGACGTGGGATGCGGGCCCGGGCAAGTGACCGCGCTGCTGGACTCGCTCGGGGTGCCGGTGTTCGGGGTGGACGTCTCCCCGCGCATGGTGGCGCTGGCCGGGCGGGCGCATCCGGGGCTGCGGTTCCACGTGGGTTCGATGACCCGGCTGGGGCTGCCGGACCGCTCCCTCGGCGGGGTGCTCGCGCTGTACTCCCTGATCCATGTGCCGGACTCCCATCTCCCGCCGGTCTTCGGGGAGTTCCGCCGGGTGTTGGCCGACGGCGGTCAGCTTCTCCTCGCCTTCCAGACCGGACACGGCGAACGGGAACACCGCACCGAGCGCTTCGGCCGCGAGATCTCCCTCGACTACCACTGGCGGGACCCGGAGGCCGTGGCCGGACTGCTGGTGGACGCCGGCTTCGAGATCCGGGCACGGATGGTCCTCGAACCGGACGACGGCGCCAAACGGCCCCGCGCCTACCTGTTCGCCCGCACCCCGGACGCCCGGAGGTAGGGCTCCGACAGGCCCTCGGTGGCGTCACACCGCGCTCACCCTCGCCAACCGGTGCACATCCCTCGCCGTGCCCGTCACGCCCGACAGGAAGCCCTGGGCCCTGGGGGAGGCGTGGGCGGTGAGCCAGGTGGGGTCGATGTCGCAGACCGCGACCCTCACGGGGGTGCCGGTGAGGGCCAGGGGGAGGGTGTGGACGACCGTGGAGGGGAAGCTGAGGACCGTACGGCCGATCGGGCCCCGGCGGGCGATCAGTTCGAGGGGGAGGTCGGGGCGGACCACCTCCAGGCCGGTCTCCACGGCCAGCCGGTGGAGTTTGTCGGCGCTCTCGCGGCGGTGGGCGAAGTAGCGGGTCGCGCCGTGGGCGCGGGCGAGGGCGCGGACCGCCTCCAGGTAGTGGCCGTCGTCCACCACACCGGTCTCGACCAGCGACGTGCCGACCAGGTCCGCGCCCTTGGTGACCCGGGGCGGGCCGAAGCGGGCGCGGGTCCAGGCGAAGGTGTTGGCGGTGACCGTCACCCCGTCGGGGGCTTCCTGTACCGGCATGGCGGAGAAGATCTCCACGCGGGTGTGCGCGGAGGGGGTCAGGCGGCGCCTCGCCGCGGCGGACACCGGGGCGAAGAGCAGGTCGCGGGGGCCGGGCCGGCCGCCCTTGCGGTGCCAGCGCACCAGGCGTTCGCCGCGCGCGAGCTGGCCGACGAACTCCATCGTGGCCGTGCCGTCGTCGACCACGACGAGGTCGTCCGCCCGGGTGATGGACAGCAGGAGCTGTACGTAGCGGGAGAAGGGGTCCCCCATGACCACCCGGTGCGCCCGGCGCAGCAGCGGGGTCAGACCGCCGATGGTGCGGAAGGGCGCCGCCGTGCCGCCGCGGGCCTCCTCCCAGCGGACGGTGTGGCCCTCGTCCCGGGCCAGTTCGGCCATCCGCCGCAACTGGCCGCGGGTCATCGGGTCGTTCGGGGACAGGACGACGAGGGTGAGCTCCGCGCCGGGCGCCGCACCCGGCGCCTCGCCGGGCCTCTCCTGGGCGTGCGCCCATTCGAGCACGTTGAGGAGCTGCACCGGGCTCTCGACGAACGCGAGAGCGAGGGGGCGGGAGGGGGAGCCGGGTCGCTCACCGGCGCGGAGGCTCATCGGCGGTGTCAGACGGCGACCGGCTCGCCCGCCGCCGCGGCGATCTCCGCCTCCGCGACGACACCGGGCACCCGGCGCAGCTTCTTCATGGGGCCCAGCTCGGAGTCGTAGACCTTCTTGACGCCGTCGCCGAGGGACGCCTCGATGGTGCGGATGTCGCGGACGAGGCGGGTGAGGCCCTGCGGTTCGACGGAGGCGGCCTGGTCGGAGCCCCACATCGCACGGTCGAGGGTGATGTGCCGCTCGACGAAGACGGCGCCGAGGGCGACGGCGGCGAGCGTGGTCTGGAGGCCGGTCTCGTGGCCGGAGTAGCCGATCGGGACGTTCGGGTACTCCTTCTCCAGCGTGTTGATCACGCGGAGGTTCAGCTCCTCGGCCTTGGCCGGGTAGGTCGAGGTGGCGTGGCACATGACGATGTTGTCGGAGCCCAGGACCTCGACGGCGTGCCGGATCTGACGGGGCGTCGACATGCCGGTGGAGAGGATGACCGCGCGGCCGGTGGAGCGCAGGGCGCGCAGCAGCTCGTCGTCGGTGAGGGAGGCGGAGGCCACCTTGTGGGCGGGGACGTCGAACTTCTCCAGGAAGGCGACGGCCTCGGTGTCCCACGGGGAGGCGAACCAGTCGATCCCCTTCCCCTCGCAGTAGGCGTCGATCTGCCGGTACTCGTCCTCGCCGAACTCCACGCGGTGGCGGTAGTCGATGTACGTCATCCGGCCCCACGGCGTGTCGCGCTCGATGTCCCACTGGTCGCGCGGGGTGCAGATCTCGGGGGTGCGCTTCTGGAACTTCACGGCGTCGCAGCCGGCCTCGGCGGCCGCGTCGATCAGCTTGAAGGCGTTCTCCAGCTCGCCGTTGTGGTTGATGCCGATCTCGCCGCAGATGTAGACGGGGCGGCCGGGGCCGACCTCGCGCGAACCGAAGGAGCGCAGACGGGAGTTGGTGCTCATGGTGGGGATGTCCTTACGTGGTGAGGGGGTCGAGAGAAGGTCCGAGGATCCAGCCGGCGATCTCCCGGATCGCGCCGTCGCCACCGGGGAGGGTGGTGACCGCGCGTGCGGCGCCGCGTACGACGTCGTGGGCGCTCGCGACCGCCACCGGCCAGCCCACGAGGGCGAAGCAGGGGAGGTCGTTGACGTCGTTGCCGACGTAGAGCACGCGCTCCGGCGCGATGCCCTGTTCCTCGCACCACTGCTTGAGTGCGAGGTCCTTGCGGTCGATGCCGTGCAGGACCGGCAGCCGGAGCTTCCGGGCGCGGGCGGCGACCACGGGGTTCTGTTCGGTGGAGAGGATCAGCAGCTTCAGGCCCGACCGGCGCAGGGCGGCGATGCCGAGGCCGTCGCCGCGGTGGACGGCGACGAACTCCCGTCCGGCGGAGTCGATCAGCACCCGGTCGTCGGTCTGGGTGCCGTCGAAGTCGAGGACGACGGCATCGATGTCGCCGAGGGCGGGCAGGGCACCCGGCCGGTCCGCGTCGAAGAGCGGGGCGAGGGCGCGGGCGCGGGCCAGCTCGTGCGGGTCGTCGATCTCCAGGACGCGCGCCGGGTCGGTGCGCACGAGTTCGGTGCGGCCGAAGAAGCGGTGCCGGTGGGTGCGGAAGCCGGCCGCGTCCATGGCGTAGGCGGCGCCGGTCTCCAGGAAGTCCTGGGGGCGGTCCTGGCGGCGGGGGCGGAAGGACGTGTCGTGGTTGACGCCGAAGCCGCCCTCGCTCGTCTCGTCCGAGTGGCGCCACACGAAGCCGTGGAAGGGGGCGACGGTCACGGCGGTGTCCGCGCCCTGCTCGACGATGGCTCCGGCCACGCCATCGACGTCCTCGCGGACCAGGAAGGGGCTGGTGCACTGGACGAGCAGGACGACGTCCACCGGGCCGCCGTGCTGCGCCTCGTGGGCGTCCATGGCGTGCAGGACGGCCGCCTCGGAGGTGGCGGTGTCGCCCGCGATGGCGGCGGGCCGCAGCACGACCTCGGCGCCGGCCTCGCGGGCGGCGGCGGCGATGGCGTGGTCGTCGGTGGAGACGACCACGTCGGTGACGAGCCGGGCGGCCAGACACTCACGAACGGCACGGGCGACCAGCGGGACGCCGCCGACGGGGGCGAGGTTCTTCGCGGGAACACCCTTCGAGCCGCCCCGCGCGGGAATCACGGCGAGGACACGGCGCACGCGCGCGGCCGAATCGGACATGGTCTCTTCTCCTTGACGGGCCACAGGCCCGCCGGTCGCGGGGTGGCTCACAGCTCCCCCATCCGCCGGATCACCGGGGCCACCCGCTGCACGCCGTGCCGGTAGGCGCCGCGTGCCGCTCGGCGCACGATCCGGCGGACCGGGCCGGGGGCCCGGTCGGCGGCGGGGGCGCCGGGCAGGGGGCTGCCGTCGGGGGCGAGGTGGTGGCGGGCGAGGATGCCGGGGAGGTAGCCGGGGGCGGTGGCGGGGGTGTAGTAAGGCGTGAGGGGCGGCAGTCCGCCGGGCCGGGCGAGCAGCTTCGCGATGCGCTCACGGGCCGGGGCGAAGGCGGTGGCGTAGCTTCCGTCGCTGGCCACTCCCTGCCGGGACACCCACTCCTCGTCGGGCACCGGCCGGTGTCCGGCGTCGAGCTGGTCCCAGGAGGCGAGGCAGCCGGAGCCGACGAAGTGGTGGTTGCCGAGGGTCTCGCGCACCCCGAGGTCGGTGAGGACGACGGTGGGGATCCGGCGGTGCAGGGACTCCAGCGCGGCCGTGGAGCTGACCGTCACCATCAGGTCGGTGCGGTCGAGGACCTCGCCCATGTTGCCGTACACCAGGCGGAAGTTGGGCGGTGTGTCCAGCTTCCGCGCCAGCTTCTGGTAGGGCAGTTCCTCGATGTGGGTGGTGTGTTCGCCGGGCTTCGAGCGCAGCTTGAGCAGCACCTCGCGCCCGGGGTGCAGCCGGGCGTGCCGGACGAGCCGTTCGAGCAGGTATGCGCGGTCCTCGCGGCTCTCCGGGACGGAGGGCTGGGCGGCGAAGACGACCGTGCAGGGGTCGTGCTCCCCGCTGTAGGGGGCGCCGCCCAGGAAGGGCAGGGCGACCTCGGTCACCGCGGAGGCGTCGGCGCCCACCCCCTCGTAGACCGCGCGGAACCGCTCCGCGTCCTGGCGGGAGTTGGCGAGGACCAGGTCGGCGCCGTGCCGCAGCAGCAGGCCGTCGGCGAGCTTCTCGTAGACGACACCGACATAGCCGGTGACGACGACGGGCCGCGCGCCGCCGCCCTCCGCGATCCGCTTCAGCCCGTGCAGCACCGCCTGGACGCCGCCGCCGACGAGGGCGAGGACGACGATGTCGTACGAGGCGCGCGCGACGGCGTCCAGGAACTCGACGGCGGTCACCTCGCGCAGCGAGTCGGCGCGCACGCCGACCTCGGCGAGCTGGCGCGGGGTGGGCGTGGCGCGGCCGCGCAGCAGGAACCCGTCCAGGGCCGGAGCGACGCGTGCGTCGGGGCGCGGTCCGGCTTCCATGGGCGGCGCGATCCTCGCCGCGGTCAGCGCACCCCATTTCCATCGGGTGTCGGAGTCCGCGAGAACGGCGATCCGCGGGGGATTGGCAGTACTTGCTGGCACGCGGAAGACGCTAGAAAGCGAAACCCAGGATCGGCCCAACCCCCACTCAACGGAAAGTTAACAGCGCGCCACCGAACACCGAACTGGGCCGTCGGACGGCTCACGGAACACGGGATGCACCGATCCGACACATGGAGTTCACCCCCCGTCTCCTCTTCGGAAAGTTCCGTTGCCGGGGCCCCTTCTAGCATTTCGCGGGTGCCAAAGCTTTCCGTGATCGTGCCGTTCTACAACGTGCGGCAATTCGCCCCGGACACCCTCCGCAGTCTTCATCTCAACGCGCGCCCGGATTTCGAGTTCGTGCTGGTGGACGACGCCTCGAAGGACGGGACTCCGGCCCTTCTCGAACGGGCGGCCGACGAGCTCTCGCGGGTCGCCCGGGTGCGGTTCGTGCGCCATGAGGAGAACGGCGGGCTCGCCACCGCCCGCAACACCGGACTCGACGCGGCGCGAGGGGAGTACCTGACCTTCCTGGACGGCGACGACTGGCTGGCCCGCGGCCATCTGGGCGAGCTGCTCACCGCGATCGAGGAGCTGGGCTGCGACTTCGTCCGCACCGACCACGTCCAGGCCACCGGCCGCGCCCGGACCGTCGTACGGCATCCGCTGGGGCGGCGCGGGGAGGTGCTGGACCCGCGGGAGGCGATCCTGCCCGCCGACCGGTCGACGTCCGTGGACTACGCGTACGCGTGGGCCGGCGCCTACCACCGGCGGCTGCTCGACCGGGGGCTGCTGCACTTCACGGACGGGCTGCGCACCGCCGAGGACCGGCCGTGGATCTGGAAGCTGCACCGGGAGGCGACGTCGTTCGCCGTCCTGAACCTGCACGGCGTCTTCTACCGCCGGGGGGTCGCCTCCTCCCTCACCCAGATCGGCGACGCCCGCCAGCTCGACTTCATCCGCGCCTTCGACCAGGTCGTCGAGGAGACCGCGCGGGACCGGGACGCGGACCTGCTGCTGCCGAAGGCGGTGCGCACCTACTGCGCGATCATCGCCCACCACCTCGCGGACATCGACAAGTTCGAACCGGCGGTGGCCCGCCAACTGCGCACCCTCGGCTCGGCGGCCATACGGCGCATGCCGCAGGAGCTGCTCACCGACGTCCTGGACACCATGGACCTGCGCCGCTCCGCCACCCTGCGGCGGCTGCGGCGCACGGTCACCTCCGCGAAGGCGGCCGCCCTGTGACCCGTACGACGCGCACCACGCAGATCTTCTGCGCCTCCACCCTCTACGGCGCCTCCACCCTCGCCGCCGCCCTGGACTGCGGGCTGTTCCCGGCGGCGGACCGCCGGCTGCTGCTGGTCTGCAACAACGCCACCACCCCGGAGACCACGCCGGCCGTGGACGAGATGCCGGGCTTCGCGCCGCTGCGGGACCGCTTCGACGCGGTGCTGTCGTGGAACGACGCGATCAGCCCCTTCCACCCGGGCGCCTGGTCGCCCCGCCCCGACGACGTGCCGCTCCTGGAGCGCTATCTGCGGCTGCTGTGGGGGCTGGGCGAGGACCGGGTGGAGATCGTCCTGGAGTCGATCCAGGTCAACCCGGCCCAGGCGATCGCCCAGGCGTTCCCGGGCGCGCCGGTCGAGGTGTACGCGGACGGCCTGATGAGCTACGGCCCGACCCGCAACAAGCTCGACCCGCTGCTCGGCACCCGGGTGCGGCGGCTGCTGCACCTGGATCTGGTGCCGGGTCTGGTGCCGCTGCTGCTGACCGAGTTCGGGGTGCCCGCGGTGACCGTGCCGGCGAGCGCGTTCCTGAAGGTGCTCGGGCGGATCGGCGAGGACACGGCCGGGCTGCCGCCGCTGCCCGAGCACGCGGCGCTGCTGCTCGGCCAGTATCTGTCGGCGCTGGACATCCTCTCCGCGGCCGAGGAGGAGGACCTGCACGTACGGATGCTGCGCGGGGCGGTGGCCCGCGGTCACCGCCGGATCGTCTTCAAACCGCACCCGACCGCCCCGGCCCGCCACGGCCGCCTCCTGGAGGCGGAGGCGGAGCGGCTGGGCGTCGAACTGACCGTGCTGGAGACCCCGGTCCTTGCCGAGGTGCTGTTCGAGAAGGCGCGGCCCGCGCTGGTCGTCGGCTGTTTCTCCACCGCCCTGTTCACGGCGTCCGCGTTCTACGGGCTGCCGGTCGCCCGGATCGGCACCGAGCCGCTGCTGGAGCGGCTGAGCCCGTTCCAGAACAGCAACCGGGTGCCGGTCGTCCTCGCGGACGCGCTGCTGCCCGACCTGGAGGAGCGGGAGGAGACGGTCGAGGCCGGCACCCTGACCGGGCTGGTGTCCGCCGTCGGATTCGTGATGCAGCCGCAGATCCTCTCCGGACTGCGTCCGGTGGCCGAGGAATATCTGCGGACCCGGCTCGGGCCGCGCACCCGGCGGTACTTCAAACGCAAGCGGCTGACGTCGCTGGGACTTCCGGGCGGAATTCCGGAACGGCTGGCTTTCCTTCCGCACAACTCGACGGCACGGCGGGTGGTACGGCGGGCGAAGGCGCTGCGCAAAGCGATCCGCCGATAAACCCGGACAGCGGAAGAGCAATGGGGAATCCGGTTCGTGGACGCGAGGAGTTGGGCCGCGGTTCACCGACGCTCCCTAGCGTCCCCGAATGCCGTACACAGCGTTCTCCACAGCCCCGACCGCGGTGCGGGCGGCCACGCGGCGGCCCCTCGTCTCCTATGTGCTGCCCGTCTACGACGAGCAGGACGGCATCACCGCCTTCCACACCGAGCTGACCGCCGCCCTCGCCGGCCGGCCGGACCTCGACGCCGAGCTGATCTACGTCAACGACGGCTCCGCGGACGGCTCGCTGGCCCTGCTCAAGGGGTTCGCCGAGCGCGACGACCGGGTCCGGGTGGTCGACCTCGCCCGCAACTTCGGCCACCAGCTCGCCATCACGGCCGGACTCGACCTGGCCCGGGGCGACGCCGTGATCGTCATGGACACCGACCTCCAGGACCCGCCCCGGGTCAGCCTCGACCTGGTCGACGCCTGGCGCGAGGGCGCGGAGATCGTGCACGCCCGCCGCCGCTCCCGGCAGGACACCCCGTTCAAACGGGCCACCGCACACCTGTTCTACCGGCTGCTGCGGTCCTGGACCGATGTGGACATCCCGGTGGACACCGGCGACTTCCGGCTCCTGGACCGGCGGGTCGCCGACGAGCTGGGCCGGTACCGGGAGCACAGCCGGTTCGTGCGCGGCATCGTCGCCTCGATGGGCTACCGGCAGAAGGAGATCTCCTTCGACCGCGACGAGCGGTTCGCCGGGGAGACCAAGTACCCCCTGGGCAAGATGGCGCGCCTCGCCGTCGACGGGGTCACCAGCTTCTCCACCACCCCGCTGAAGCTGATCACCCGGCTCGGCTTCGTGGTCCTGACGCTGTCGCTGCTCGGCATCGTCTACGCGCTGGCGATGAAGTTCTTCCGGCCCGACATCACCGTCTCCGGCTGGACGATGCTGATGGTCGTCGTGCTGTTCCTGGGCGGCACCCAGATGCTGTCCCTCGGCGTGCTCGGCAGCTACGTGGGACGCATCTACCGCGAGGCGCAGGGCCGTCCGCTGTATCTGGTGCGCGAGGTGACCGGCGCCGGGGCCGCGAAGGACGGCGACGGTGACCGCTGACACGACCGCGCCGACGCCCACTACGACTGAGGCGCCCGCACGCCAGCTCGTCCGCTACACCCTGATCGGCGGCAGCGGCGTCCTGCTCGACCTGCTCGCCTTCGCGCTGCTGCACAACGGCGCCGGACTGGACGAGCAGCTCGTCAACGCCCTCAGCACCACCCTGGGCATCACCAGCAACTTCGCGCTCAACGCGCGGTTCACCTTCGCCCGCCGCGACCGCCTCGCCGTGCGCTTCCTGCGCTTCTACGCCGTCGGCCTGACCGGCATCGCCCTGACGAACCTGCTCTTCCTGCTCTTCACCGACGCGCTCGGGATCGACGCCACCACGGTCAAGGCGGGCTCCCTCCCGCCGGTCCTCGCGCTCCAGTTCGCCCTCAACAGAAAATGGAGTTTCGCGTGAACCTCGGCATCATCGGCGCCGGTGCCACCGGACTGACCGCCGCCTGGGACGCCGTGCGCGCCGGGCATCAGGTGACCGTCCTGGAGGCGGCCGGTGAACTCGGGGGACTGGCCGCCTCGTTGGAGGTCGGCGGGGTGCCCCTGGAGCGCTACTACCACCACATCTTCCGCAGCGACAAAGCCATGATCGCGCTGATCGGGGAGCTGGGGCTCGGGGACGCGCTGCGCTTCCACCGGACCACCACCGGCATCTACCGGGGCGGTCGACTCATCGACTTCAGCACGCCGTTCGACATGCTGCGCTTCCCGGAGTTCTCGCCGCTGGACGCCGTACGGTTCGCCGGATCGTCGGCGCTGCTCAAGGCCGTCCGTGACGGCGGGAGGCGCTACAACGACGTCACCGCCCTGGCCTGGCTGCGCCGGTACGCCGGCCGCAGGGCCACGGCGGCGATCTGGGAGCCGCTGCTGCGCGGCAAGTTCGGCGACCGCGCCGAGGAGGTGTCGATGGCCTGGCTGTGGGCCCGTGTCCACTGCCGGACCTTCGAACTCGGTTATGTGGAAGGCGGGTTCGAGCGGGTCTACGCGGCGCTGCGCGACGGCGTGCAGGAGCGCGGCGGCAAGGTGGAGTTCGGCAAGGCGGTGCGGCGCATCCGGCAGGAGGGCGACACGCCGGTCGTGAGCTGCGCGGACGGTTCGACGTACCGCTTCGACCATCTGATCGTCACCACCCCGCAGCCGGCCTTCGCGGAGGCGGCCGGGCTGCCCGCCGACAGCGCGGTGCGGCGGAACCAGTACCTGGGGGCGACCTGCTTCGTCCTGGAGCTGGACCGCAGCGCGATCCCGTACTACTGGCTCAACATCAACGAACCGGACTTCCCCTTCCTCGCCGTCGTCGAGCACACCCGGATGATCGACCCGACGGTGTACGGCGGACGGCACGTCCTCTACATCGGCACCTATGTGGAGCGCGAGGACTGGCGGTTCACCACCGAACCGGGCGAGCTGCTGCACGCGTTCCTGCCGTATCTGCGGCGGATCAACCCGGAGTTCGAGATGTCCTGGATCAAGGACTGGCACTTCTCGAAGGCCGGTTTCGCCCAGCCCGTGGTCACCCCGCGCTACCGGGAGCTGATCCCGGCCCACGAGACGCCGATGAGCCGGGTCACGCTGGCCACGATGGCCCAGATCCACCCGCAGGACCGGGGCCAGAACTACGCGGTGGAGATGGCGCGCCGGGTGACCGGATCCCTCGGGCTGCGCTGACCCCGCCCGGTCAGCGGCGGGTGCACACCACGGTCGGGGTGTCCTCCGACGGCGGCGGCGGCGGGCAGGCGTACGTCGCCCGCACCCGGGCGCGCAGTCCGGGGTCGACGTGGGCGAGCCGGAACCAGGCGCGGTCGAGGATCGCGTAGGGGGCCGGGTCGTGGTCGACGCAGTCGGCGTTCTCGGCGAAGGACGGCAGTGCGGCGACGTCGGGGAGGAAGCGGGAGCGCTGGAGGAAGGTGGCGATCGGGTAGCGGCAGCGGGCCGGGCGGTCCACGTGGTACGCCGTGTCGCCGAAGGCCAGGTACAGCACCGGCGCCCCGGCCGGGATCCGCGCGCGCAGCCGCGCCGCCTCCGCCTCCTCGCGGGCCGTGTCGCGCAGGAACGCCGCGTTGGTCGCGGTGACCTCGCCGTGCCGCACCAGATGCGGGGAGCCCGGCCAGACGGGCCCGGCCAGGCAGACCACGCCCGCGAGCGTGACGAGCGCCGCCGTCCGGACCGGCGCCGGGCGCCGCCGCCGTCGTACGTCCGCGGCCGCCGCGAGCAGCGCGAGCAGGCCGAGCGCCCACACCGTGGCCGGGCGGTTGAGGCCGCCGGGGGCGTGCGGGTAGAGCACGGGCAGGGCGCCGTAGGCGAGGGAGACGGCGCCGAAGCGCCACGGGGGCGGGCCGGTGGTGCCGCCGACGGCGAGGCCCCAGGCAGCGGCGGCCGCCACGGTCAACTGGACGGCGTGGTACGGGAACCAGTTGCCCTGCACGATCACCACGGCGAGCGAGCCGGCAACCACGAGTGCGGCCACGGCGAGGAGTTCGAGGCGGCGGGCGCGGCCTCGCGTGCGGGCCAGGAGCAGCAGCAGGGCGCCGGGCAGCAGCAGGAGCGCCGGGCTGAGCAGGGCCCGGTCGGCGAGGAAGCTCACGGAGTGGGCGAGGATCTCGCCGGGGCGCAGGCCGGTGCGGCCGAGCGCGGACTGGTTGATCCGGGGCATGTCCTCGGTCCACTGCCACTCGTGGGAGCCGAGGAGCACGCTCAGCCCGAAGAGGGCCGCCGCCGCGGGCACGGCGGCCAGCGCGGCCCGGAGCGCCCGGCCGCGGTCGGCAAGCCCGATCAGCAGGACGGCGAAGGCGGCCGTGGAGGCGGTGGAGTACTTCATCATCACGGCGAGGCCCAGCGGGAGCGCGGCGAGCAGGGCGGCGGGCCAGGGTCGGCGCACCCCGAGAGCGGCCGCGACGCCCAGCACCGCCAGCAGTACGGCGGCCCACTCGGGCTGGAGGAAGTCGGTGCGCGGCGCCAGCACCAGGGCGAGCCCGGTGGCGCCCGCGGTGACGGCGGCCTCGCGGGCGGTGACCCGGCGCAGCAGCGCCGCGTACAGGGCGAGGGCGGCGGCGGCCGCGACGACCGCGCCCTCGACGCCGATGACCGTCTCCCGTACGGCGGTCCCGCCGGTCGTCGGCAGGTCGAGGAGGGCGACGAACCACCGGTAGAAGAAGGGGCGGTGGGTGAAGACCTCGGACGGGGAGTAGCCGGAGTCGCCGCCGAGGCGCAGCGCGCCGAGCACGTACCGGAGGTCGCCGGAGAGCCGGCGGGTGAGCAGGGTGTGCACGACGGCCGCCGCGGCCGTGACGGCGACCGCCGGCCACCACAGGGGTGACCGGCGGACGCGGGGCGCGGCGGGCGCGCCGGCCGGGGCGGCCGTCGTCGCCACCGGGTCAGCCGCCCAGCAGGGCGCGCAGTTCGGCCGCGTTGGCCTCGGTGGTCTTCCACAGCTCCTGCTGCCGGCCGTGCACGTCGGCGACGGTGCGGTCGTGGTCGGCGAGGAGGTCGCGGGCGCGTTCCACGAGGACGGCGGCGAGGTCGCGGTCGTGCACCGAGACGCCCCATTCGGGGCGGTCGATGTCGCGCAGGAAGTACGCCATCTTGGGGTGCGAGATGAGGCTGATGATCGGCGTGCCGCAGCCGAACGGGATCATGCCGGCGTGGCCGCGCATGCCGATGACCAGCTTGGTGCGGGCGTAGAGGTCGCGGATCTCGTCGTTGCCGAAGTCGTACATCGGGATGACGGGCAGCGACACGCCGTGCTCGCGGCGCAGGTCGAAGGCGAGCTTCTCGTCGTCCAGGGAGTGCGCCGCGCACTTCACCTCGGCCAGCGCGCCGAGGTCGCGGACGGCCTGGGCCATCTGGGCGAGGAAGTGGCCGTAGTCGTGGCCGAAGCGCAGGCCCGCGCGGTCGTAGGCGGCGTTGAGGAGGATGGTGTCCTCGCGGGCGGCCGGGTCCTGCCAGCCGTCGACCAGATGGCGGGTGACGGTGGTGGGGCAGGGCTGGAAGCGGACCTTGTCGTGGAGGTGGGCGGGGAGCATCGCCCGGACCTTCTCGATGGAGCCGTGGTTGCGCAGGCCGAAGAACGACGCGCGTTCGACGAGCAGCCGCAGCGAGGCGCGGAAGCGTTCGGCGCGGTAGGACTGGCCGTCGAAGGCGTTGAAGCCGACGGCGTGGACGGCGATCGGCACGTCGATACGGGCGAGCAGGTCGTCGGGGACGTTCCACTGCCAGGCGCTGTTGCCGTTGGGCATGGTGTCCGGGATGAAGAGTCCGCCGCCGCCGATGACCAGGCCCCGGCGGGCGTTGACGCGTTCGAGGGCGGCCTCGTCGAAGAGCCGGTGGGCGTGCACGGGGTGCCAGCGGCGCGGGCCGGTGTCGGGGCCGAAGGTGAGCCGGACGCTCTCCGGGAGCAGCTTGTCGCCGGCGTTGCCCTGGCGGTCCATGTAGAACGCGACGTGCGCGAGCTGGTCCTCGGGGTGGCCGGCGGGCTGGGCGGGGACGCCCGCGGTGCGCTGGTGCCAGAGGCGGGAGGCGCGGTGGGTCGGGTCGACGGTGAGGCCGGCGGTGGCGTGGGCGCGGGCCCGGTCGTCGTCGCCGTGCACCCAGGCGATCTGGGCGAGGCGGGCGAAGGCGGTGGCGGCCCGGTTGGGGGCGGCGGTGGCCAGCAGGAGCTGGGCCGTGGCCTCGTCGTAGCGGGAGACGCTCATCAGGGCGTGCCCGTAGACCTCGTGCGGCCATGCCTCGTCGACGGGCAGACGGACGCGTTCCAGGATGTCGACGGCGGCCTGGTAGTCGCCGGCGCCGATGTGGGCGAGGGCGACCTTGCGGGCGGTGTCGACGTCGCCGGTGCGTGCGACGTGCGGGGTGCCGTAGTGCACCAGCAGGTCGTGGTGGAGGGTGTCGCCGGACTCCAGGTAGGCGGCGTGGAGTTCGGCGTCGGTCAGCTCGAAGGCGGCCCAGCGTTCCTGTGCGAGTCCGTAGCCGGCCTCGCCGCCCTGCCAGGGCTTGTGGCGGCCGGTGAAGTGCAGGACGGCGGTGTCCTCGGGGACCGGGAGGTCGCCGGAGAGGCGGCGCTTGACGAAGTTGTACCGGGGGTCGAGGTCGACGAAGTCGCCGTCCAGGAGGGCGTTGAGGATGCCCTGGTCGTGCTT
Organism: Streptomyces sp. CAI-85; assembly: GCF_013363615.1. Lineage (NCBI taxonomy): Bacteria > Bacillati > Actinomycetota > Actinomycetes > Kitasatosporales > Streptomycetaceae > Streptomyces > Streptomyces sp. CAI-85. The sequence continues at coordinate 106,282 of NZ_JAANNX010000017.1, forward strand.
GTCCAGCTCGTAGGTGCCGGCCCGGCCGATCGCGTCGATCTTCGCGCAGAACGCGTCGGTCAGATACTCCTTCTGGATGACGAGGAGCCCGCTGTTGAGCATCCGGGTCTTGTCGCCGTAGAAGAACTGCGGGACGGCGGCGAGGCCGTGGCGCAGGGTGAGGAGTTCGGTGATCGGGCCGAGGACCACCATGTCGGTGTCCAGGGTGATCACGGTGTCGTAGTCGCGGATCCGGAAGACGTCGAGGATGAAGTACGCCTTGCGGACGAGGTAGTTGTCCTGGTCGCCCTTGACGTAGGAGTCGTAGTGGGCGGCGTTCACCCGGCGGAACTGCACGCGCGGGTGCAGGGCGCGGACGGCGGCGACCGAGGCGGGGCGCAGCCCGTCGTGGAGGACGACGAAGTCCTCGCAGACGTCCGGGTTGGACAGCGCGAGGGAGCGCAGCAGGGCGAGGAAGCCGGGCAGGTAGTTCTCGTCGACGAAGCTCGCGAAGGCGATCCGGCGCTTGCCGGTGAGCGCGCTCGCGTCGGTGACGGGGGCGGCGTGGGCGGTGTGGGGCGCGGTGGTCGGTATGGAGGTGGTCAACGCAGGGAAATCCTCAAGTCGGAGACGCTCTGGGCCCGTTCCATGACCCACGCCTTCTCGCTGCCGTATGCGTGCACGTTGGTGATGGCCAGCTTCATCGCCTCGGGGAGGCGGTAGGCGCCGCTCTCGTAGAAGTCGAAGCCGATCAGGTCGAGGGTGGGGCTGACGTCGAGGAAGTCGAGCAGCCAGAGCATGTTGAAGCCGGAGGTGGGGATGCCGGTGAGATGGTCGGTGCTCGTGCCGCCGAGGGCACGCACCGGCCAGCGCAGCGACTCGTCGTTGACGCAACTCTGGGCGCCGGGAACCAGCTTGTTGCGGACCGAGTACTTCCAGTCGGGCGAGTTGCCGCCGAACACGAGCCGGGTGTCGACCGGCTGCTCCCAGTTGTAGGCGTGCTTGTGGATGGTGACGTGGATGTCGGTCCTCCGGCCCGTGTGGACCGGGTCGATGCAGTACGAGTTGAAGCGGACCACGAGGTCGTAGGCGTCGATCTCGGAGCCGAGCGAACTCTCCGCGATGCTGCCGGAGTTGGCGATCAGGCAGACCGACTTGCCGGCGATCCGGTTGCGGAACTCGCCGAGGCTGAGCCACTTCACCCCGCCGAAGAGGGGGTCGGGGACCGGGCCGCGCATCCGGTTGCGGCGGATGTCGGCGTACCGGGCGAGGGCCTGGGTGAGATCGGCGGTGGGCCGGGGCCGTTCGGCGGTGGCGAGGTCCAGGTACTGGGCGAGCGCCTCCAGGACCTCGCCCTCGGGGGCTCCCTGACGGTCCATGGCGCGCAGGGCGCCGACCAGCCGGGCCCGGGCGCCGTCGTGGTCGCCCGCGGTGTGCGCGGCGAGCCCGTCGGCCCAGACGTCGGTGGCGGGGCCGTCGGAGAAGCGGTCGGAGCCGAGGGCGGTGGCCTCCAGGAGGGTGAGCAGTTCGGCGCGGGCCCTGGTGGCGGCGTGGATGCCGTCGACGCGGGCGCGGACGCCGAAGCCGTCCTCCTCGGTGAGGCCGAGATAGCGCTCGTAGGCGTCGGCGGCGTCCTCGGGACGGCCCAGGGCCTCCAGGACCCGGCCGTGCAGCCGCCGTCCGGCGCGGGAGTTGCGGCGCTGCGCGAGGATCGTCTCGGTGATCAGCTCGGCCAGCCGCAGTTCGTCGTCGTAGCCGCAGGCGAGCGCCTTGTCGCCGACGGCGAGCAGGGCGTCGAGGACGTCGTTGCCGAGCGCGCCCGCCCCGGAGGCGCCGGAGGCGGCCGCCTTGGTGCGCCGCAGGATGCCGGTGGCGGTGACCGGCGGGGCGGTCCGCTCCTGGGCCGCCCACAGGGCGAGCAGCCGGCGCAGCGCCTCGGCGAGCGCGAGGCGGCGCGGGTCGAGGCTGCCGACCAGCTTGCCGCTGTGCACCGAGCACGCTCGCAGGGCTTCGTCCAGCGTTCGGACCCTCGTCATGGTTCTCCTGGCGTATGGAACTGCGAATGAAAAGACACGTGATGGATGCGCGTCGAGGGGAGGTCGAAAGAACGTAAGAAAGCAAAACGACGCCCGGATGAACCCCTTGGAACGGGGCGGCGAATGCTGATGGCGTCGAACAGGAGTTTCGCGGGTGAGGTCATAGAGTCCGCATGGACGGCACCCAGGCGAATCCCGAGGTACACCGGCGTGACACAGACGGTCGTGAACACGGCACAGGAGGGCCCCGCCGCCGCTCCCCCGCAGGCGGCGGCGCCCGGCGGCCGGCTGCGCGCCCTGGACGGACTGCGGCTGGTGGCCGCGCTGATGGTGGCCTGCTACCACTACGGCGGCCGGGGCGGCGAGATCACCCGCGCCTGGGGCGTCTCGCCGGACCGGGTGTTCCCGACCCTGCACACGCCGTTCGCCTACGGCTGTCTCGGCGTCCAGATCTTCTTCGTGATCAGCGGGTTCGTCATCTGCATGAGCGGCTGGGGCCGTTCGCCGCGCTCCTTCCTCGCCTCCCGCGCGGCCCGGCTGATGCCCGCCTACTGGGTGGTGGTCGTCCTGGTCACGGCCGTCTTCACGCTGCCCGTCGTCGCCCACGAGGCGGTCTCACCGAGCGACGCCCTGGTGAACCTGACGCTGCTTCAGCAGCCGCTGGGCGTGGACCGGGTGCTCGGCGTGGACTGGACCCTCTGGGCGGAGGTGCGGTTCTACGCCCTGTTCGCGGTGTGCGTGGTGCTGCCGGGCGCGACCCGGCGCCGGGTGCTGGTGTTCTGCGCCGGCTGGATCCTGGCGGCGGCGATCGCGCAGGGCGCGCGGCAGCCGGTGCTCGACCTGGTGCTGATGCCGCAGTACGCGCCGTTCTTCGTCGGCGGGGTCGGCCTGTACCTGGTGCACCGGGACCGCCGCGATCCGTACGCCTGGGGGATCACGGCGGTGGGCTTCCTGGTCGGACAGCACTACGCGGTGCGCGAGTTGTGGAACGCCGCCGATCCGGACGCCTTCGCGCACCGCACGTCGTTCGGCATCGTCGCGGTGGTCGCCCTCGGGTTCGTCGCCGTCGCGGCGATCGCGCTGGGCCTGCTGGAGCGGGTGGACTGGCGCTGGCTGACGACGGCCGGGGCCCTCACCTACCCCTTCTACCTGGTGCACGAGCATCTGGGCTGGGTGGTCGTGGAGACCCTGCACCGACGGCTCGGGGTGCCGTCGGCCGCGACCTTCGCGCTGACCGTCGTCTCGATGCTGGTGCTGGCGCGGGTGCTGAACAAGGTGGTCGAGGAACGGCTGACTCCGCGGATGCGGAAGGCGCTGGCGGCGCCGCGGGGGTGAATTCCCGGTGAATCGACGGTAATACGCGAGAGGCTCCTCTCAGGAAATTCCGTAACGCGCTCCGATTCCCGCGACGACGATGTCCAGACCTTCCTCGAAATGCGTGCCGTAGTCGGTGAAGATCTCCGCGCCCGCACGGGCCGTGAGCGGGAAATCCGCGAACAGCCGGGCGCGTTCCGCCACGTCGTAGCCCTCGCGCCGCTCGTCCGGCAGGGGCTGCACGCCCTGCTCCTCGATGACGAACCCGATGGTGTACGTGAAGGCCGTCGTCGTCGCCCGGACGGCCTGGCCGAGGGTGAAGCCGGCCGCCGTGAACAGCCGCAGCGTCTCCTCCATCGCGTGGGCGTGCTCGGTGCCGGTGAAGCGTGAGCCGCTGAACACCTTCGCGCCGTCCCGGTAGGCGAGCAGCGCGTCCCGCAGCCCGTGGTTGGCCTTGCGCAGCCGCTCCTGCCAGGTGTCGCCGGGGTCGAGCCGGGTCCCGGCGACCATCCGCCGGTACATCTCGGTCGCCATCTCGTCGAGCAGCGCCTGCTTGTCCTTGAAGTGCCAGTACAGGGCGGGCGCCTTCACATCGAGTTCCCTGGCGATGGCGCGCAGGGTCAGCCCGTCCAGGCCGGTCTCGTTCAGCAGGGCCAGGGCGGTGTCCGCGACGCGCTTGCGGTCGAGGGGGGCTCGTCGTCCGGTGGTCACGCTTGACAGTTTAACGCCGTTAAGTGCACGCTCGGGAGGGACGGTACTTAACAGCGTTAAGGAGAGAGTGATGACGGTGCACACGGACGTACTCGTCGTCGGCGCGGGCCCCACCGGCCTCGCCCTCGGCATCGACCTGGCCCGGCGCGGGGTGGACGCGCTGGTGGTGGAGCGGGGCGAGACCCTGGCCCCCGGCTCCCGCGGCAAGGGCATCCAGCCCCGCACGATGGAGGTCTACGAGGATCTGGGCGTCCTCGACGCGATCCTCGCCGCCGGCGGGCCCTACCCGGTCGGCATGATCTGGCAGGACGGCCGGCAGGCCGGGGAACACCGGATGTTCGACCCGGCGGAGGACGGCGAGGAGGGCTCGCGCTTCACCGAGCCCTGGATGGTCCCGCAGTGGCGCAACCAGGAGATCCTGCGGGCGCGGCTGGCGGAGCTGGGCGGCGAGGTGCTCTTCGGCCACGAGGTGGTGCGGATCGAGCAGGACCCGGAGGGCGTGACGGCGCACTTCGCCACCGGTGCGCCGGTACGGGCCCGGTACGCCGTCGCCGCCGACGGGGGCCGCTCGGCGGTGCGGCGGGCGCTGGGCGTGGCGATGAGGGGCGAGACGGTCGACCCGGATCCGCTGCTGGTGGCGGACGTGCGGATCCCGGGCCTGGGGCGGGAGTGGTGGCACGTGTTCCCGCCGGGCGGCGAAGGGGCGGGGTTCCTGGCGCTGTGCCCGCTGGCCGGGACGGAGGACTTCCAGCTCGTGGCGCAGTTCCCGGACGGCACGGACATCGACCTCTCCGCGGACGGCGTGCGGAAGGTCGTCGGAGAGCGCACGCATCTGGCGCCCGGGGAGGTGACCGAGGTCCGCTGGACGTCGGACTTCCGTCCGCGCGCGGCCCTGGCGGACCGCTTCCGCGCGGGCCGGGTCTTCCTGGCCGGGGACGCCGCGCACGTCCACTCCCCCGCCGGCGGCCAGGGGCTGAACACCAGCGTGCAGGACGCCTACAACCTGGGCTGGAAGCTGGGCGCGGTGCTCGGGGGCCGGGCGGCCGAGAGCCTCCTCGACACCTACGAGGAGGAGCGCAGGCCGGTCGCCGCGCGGATGCTCGGTCTGTCGACGGCGATCCACCGGGACGAGGCCCGGCGCGGGGCCGGCACCCGGCAGCTCGGTCTGCACTACCGGGAGTCGTCCCTGACCGAGGAGACGAGGACCGCGCCCGGCGCGCTGCGCGCGGGCGACCGGATCCCCGACGTGACGGTGGACGGCGTGCGCCTCTTCGACCGTCTCCAGGGCCCGGACTGGACCCTGCTGACCCTGCCGGACGGTGTGTTCCTGGTCCGCCCGGACGGCTACGCGGGATGGGCGGGCGCCACGACGGACGGCCTGGCCGAGTACCGGGCGCGGGTGGGGGCCTGACCGGTCAGGCGCTGGCCACGGACAGCTTCACCGCGAACCCGAGGAACAGCGCACCGGCCGCGGACGTCGCCCCGGCCGCCAGCCGCTTGCGCCGGCTGAACGCCGCCGCGAGCCGGGTCCCGCCGAAGATCAGCGCGCTCAGATACAGAAAGCTCGCCACCTGCGCGAACGCCCCGAGCACCACGAACGACAGCGCCGGGTACGCGTACCCGGGGTCGACGAACTGCACGAAGAAGGCGACGAAGAACAGGATCGCCTTGGGGTTGAAGAGGCTGATCACCAGCGCCCGCCGGAAAGGACGCTCGTCGGAGACGGGGGCTTCCCCGGCCTCGCTCAGGGCGCGCTCCCGCCGGGTGCGCCACATCCCCCACGCGGCCCGCAGCATCCCGATCGCGAGCCAGGTCAGATAGCCGGCGCCCGCGTACTTCACGATCCCGAACAGCACGGCGTTGGCCTGGAGCAGCGAGGCGACCCCGGCGGCGGACAGCGTCATCAGCACGGTGTCCCCGCACCAGACCCCGGCCGCGGCGGTGTACCCGGTCCGCACCCCGCGCCGCGCGGCGGCGGACAGCACGTACAGCGAGTTGGGCCCCGGAAGGAGGACGATCAGAACGAGACCCGCGAGATAGGTGGGAAGGTCGATGACACCGAACATGGGCACGAGTGTCGCACGGGGGTCCGACAGTCAGCCGTCGCCGTCCAGCAAGGTGTCCACGGACAGCTCGAGGGAGACCCCGACGGACTCGGGGACCGGCACGCTCTGCCCGCGCTTGAAGCGGACGGGGTCGGGATACGTGCCGTCGGCGGGGTCGGTGTAGAGGAGGACCTCGCCGTGCTTGCGGTCGGCGACGAGGTAGGCGGGGATGCCGGCCTGGGCGTAGCACTCGACCTTCGGGCCGAGGTCGTCGGACCAGTTCGACGAGGTCACTTCGACCACCAGGCGGAAGACGGTCGGGGCGTAGTAGTTCTTCGTGACGTGGGCGTCCCGGAAGTCGGCGTCGACGACGGAGAAGTCCGGGATCGCGAAGTCCTCGGGCAGCGTCGGCAGCCAGAGACCGATTCCCTGCACATACTCATGTCCCGCTTCGACAAGTCCCGCCCGGTCGAAAGCCCTGCCGAGCTTGGTCAACGACAGGGCGTGCGAGCCGTCCGGCGGCGGTGTCACAGTGAGCCTCCCCTGGAGAATCTCCACGCGGTGCCCAGGCAGTGCACGGGAGAGCAGGTCGGCGGCTTCGCTCAACGTGAGCTCGTCTTGCAGTACAGCCACGGCATCCTCCTTTTCAGGGGTCACTCTGCATGAGCGTAACCGGGGGTGTGCGGCTTCCGCGCCCGCTCACTCGTTCGGAGTATTCACCCAGCTCAGAACACATCCGACGGCTCGTACGCCCCCCACACCCCCCGGAGGGCCCCGCACACCTCGCCCACCGTCGCCCGGGCCCGCAGGGCCTCCTTCATCGGGTACAGGACGTTGTCCCGGCCCTCGGCCGCCTTGCGCAGGGCGTCCAAGGTGGAGTCGACCGCGCCCCGGTCGCGCTCGGCCCGGAGCCGGGCGAGCCGCTCCGCCTGCCGGGCCTCGATCGCCGGGTCCACGCGGAGCGGCTCGTACGGTTCCTCCTCGTCCAGGCGGAAGCGGTTGACGCCGACGACGACCCGTTCGCCGGAGTCGGTCTCCTGGGCGATCCGGTAGGCGGAGCGTTCGATCTCGGACTTCTGGAAGCCCTGCTCGATGGCGGCGACCGCGCCGCCCAGGTCCGCCACCCGCCGCATCAGGGCGAGCGCGGCCTCCTCGACGTCGTCCGTCATCCGCTCGATGGCGTACGACCCGGCGAAGGGGTCGACGGTCGCCGTCACGTCCGTCTCGTACGCCAGGACCTGCTGGGTGCGCAGGGCGAGCCGGGCGCTCTTGTCGGTGGGCAGCGCGATCGCCTCGTCGAAGGAGTTGGTGTGCAGCGACTGGGTGCCGCCGAGCACCGCGGCGAGGCCCTGCACGGCCACCCGCACCAGGTTGACCTCCGGCTGCTGGGCCGTGAGCTGCACGCCCGCGGTCTGGGTGTGGAACCGCAGCATCAGCGACCTGGGGTTGCGCGCCCCGAACTCCTCCCGCATCAGCCGCGCCCAGATCCGGCGGGCGGCGCGGAACTTGGCGACCTCCTCCAGGATCGTCGTACGGGCCACGAAGAAGAAGGACAGGCGCGGGGCGAAGTCGTCGACGTCCATGCCGGCCGCCACCGCCGTACGGACGTACTCGACACCGTCCGCCAGGGTGAACGCGATCTCCTGCACGGGCGAGGCCCCGGCCTCGGCCATGTGGTAGCCGGAGATCGAGATGGTGTTCCACTTCGGGATCTCGGCCCCGCAGTACTTGAAGATGTCGGCGGTCAGCCGCAGCGACGGCTTGGGCGGGAAGATGTACGTCCCGCGCGCGATGTACTCCTTCAGCACGTCGTTCTGGATCGTGCCGGTGAGCCGGTCCGGTGCCACGCCCTGTTCCTCCGCGACCAGTTGGTAGAGGAGGAGCAGCAGGGCGGCGGGCGCGTTGATCGTCATGGACGTCGAGACCCGGTCCAGCGGGATCCCGTCGAACAGCACCCGCATGTCGTCGGCCGAGTCGATCGCGACGCCCACCTTGCCGACCTCGCCGTGCGCGATCGGGGCGTCGGAGTCGTGGCCCATCTGGGTGGGCAGGTCGAAGGCGACCGACAGGCCGGTGGTGCCGTGGGCGATCAGTCGCCGGTAGCGGGCGTTGGACTCCGCGGCCGTGCCGAAACCGGCGTACTGGCGCATGGTCCACGGGCGGCCCGTGTACATCGACGGGTACACGCCCCGCGTGAAGGGGTACGCCCCCGGTTCGCCGAGCCGCTCGGCGGGGTCCCAGCCCGCGAGGGCGTCCGGCCCGTACACCGGCTCGACGGGCAGATGGGACTCCGACTCGCGCGCCATGGGGGTGATCCCTCCCTGTCGAGGTGCCCACCGGTCCGCGGACCGGTTTTCCGTGCCGTTCACCACCATGCCGCTCCGTTCGCGGGACGTCATCCGGGGGGAACATCACTGGCATGCGGATCCGGAGATCGATCACCGCCCTGGCCGGCACGGCGGCCCTGGCGACGGTGTGCGGCTGTACCGTGCAGGCGCGGGAGGCGGACGGCGGGACACGCCCGTCCGTGCGGGCCGAGGCCACCGCCGAACCCTCGGGGGCGAGCGCGAGCGCCGACGACAAGCCCGGCGCGGGCTCCTCCCCCTCCCCCACTCCCGCCCCCGCCGTCCTGTGGTCGCACGGCGACACCGGACGCGACGTCCGTGAACTCCAGGCCCGGCTGCGGCAGATCGCCTGGCTCTTCGAGGGGCCGACGGGCACGTACGACCGCGCCACCGAGCGGGCGGTGGAGGGGTTCCAGGGCAAGCGCGGGCTGCCGCGGACCGGGCGCACCGACACGGTCACCTGGCAGCGGCTGCTGGGGATGACCCGCGAGCCGGGCCGGTGGGACCTGTATCTGATGGGCGGCCAGCCGGCCGCGGCCCCCGATCCACGCTGTCTGACCGGGCGGGTGCTGTGCGTCGACAAGACCAGCCGCACCCTGCGCTGGATGATCGACGGACGCACCCTGTCGACGGTGTCGGTCCGCTTCGGCTCGCAGTACACCCCGACCCGCGAGGGTGTGTTCCGCGTGTACTTCAAGTCCCGCCACCACGTGTCCACGCTGTACGACTCGCCGATGCCCTACGCGATGTTCTTCAGCGGTGGCCAGGCGGTGCACTACTCGGCCGACTTCGCGGCCCGCGGCTACGCCGGTGCCTCGCACGGCTGTGTGAACGTCCGGGACGAGGCGGCGATCGCGGGGCTCTTCGCGCAGGTCCGCACCGGCGACAAGGTCGTCGTGTCCTGGTGAGACCGGAGAGGGTGTGGGGCGCGAGCGGGACCGGGGGAACGTGTCCCGCCCGCGCCAGGTGCACGAGCCGTCGGTACGGGGGGAACCCCGGCTCAGTGCGAGGGCCGATGACCAGTCGGCTCACTTCTTACTGCGCCGGGGCCTCCGAAAACGTCACACCCGGGGCGGAAAATGTTTCACGCGAAGGGAAAAGCGCAGGTCAACGGCGGTTGTGATGACCGTCGTGGCCGCCACGGCCGCCCCGGGAATGACCGTCACGGCCGTCCCGGCCCTCACGGCCGTCCCGCCCGCCGTGTCCCCGGTGGTGGCCGTCCCCGTCCCCGTCGTCCCCGTCGCCGCGACCGGAGGATCCGCCGTCGGAGCCGTCGGAGCCGTCGCCGGAGTCGCCGCCGGGGGTCTCGTAGCCGTTCCGGCCGTCACGGGTGTCCCGGGTGTCGCGGTCCTTGCCGTCCCGGCCGTCCCTGCCGTACTGGCCGTCACGGGAGTCGCCCCGGCCGTCCCCCCGCCCCGCGACGCTCTTGAGGAGGTCCGCGCAGTACGTCCGCACCCGTGCCGGACCGCCGGCCAGGCGCTCCAGGGCCCGGGTGCGGTCGGCGTCCGGGGTGCGGCCCGCCCGCAGGTCGCGGCAGGAGGAGAGCGCGCCGTCGCGCCGGTGGCCCTCACCGTCCCGGGCGTCGGTTCCGTCGTCGCGGGAGCCGGTGTCGCCGGAGGCGCCGGGTGCGGCCGAGCCGCCCGCGCTGCCGGGGGTGTCGGGGACGGCCCGGCCCGTGGCACCGGCGGTGACGTCCGCTTCCGGGGAGACCAGCGGGCGTTCGGGGCTCGCGGGTGCCGAGACGGAGGCGCCGGGCGGGGCCGGCTCGCCGTCGAAGGGGCCCGGCAGCACCCCGGTGCCGGCCGCGACCGCGACCCCGCCGGCCAGGCCGACGGCCAGCGCGGCGGCCACCGAGAACCGGGCGGTGCGACTCCAGCGGGACCGTCCGCCGGCCTTCGAGGTCCGGGGCCGCCCGATCCGCACCAGCCCGGCGTCGGACTCGTGCGCGACGGCGGTCCGGGGGCGCGGTACGGCGACGGAGGCGGTACGGCGGGCGGTGCGCAGGTCGGACAACTCGTCGACGGCGTACGCCTCTTGGCCGGCGTACGTCAATGCGACGGGAGGGTGCGCGGCGGGGGTCTCGCAGGGTGCGTCGGCGGCGCGGGCACTGCGGAACGCGGCCAAAGCTGCTGCCTCGCCCGGGAGTTCACCGGTGTCCGCGGCGGGCGCGTCCGCGAGGGACGACAGCGCGGCCAGGGTGCGGACGAGCTGCTCGGCCTCGTCCCGGTCGACCTTGGAGGCCGCGGGGCCGACCGCGTCGTCGGCCGACGCGCCGCGCAGCAGACGCTCCGCCGTCTCGCGGTCGAGCCACCCGTCCTGCTTGTCGGCCATCACATGTCCTTCTGCGTCCGCGTGCGCCCATGCGTCACTGTGGCGGACGTCACCGCGCGCGAGCGCGGGTCGCGCTGGGGCGGCAGGGCGTCGAGCACCCCGGCCGTCTCCGCGTCGTCGCCGAGCAGTTCGGCGAGCCGCTTCAGCCCGCGGTGCGCGGCGGTGCGGACGGCGCCGGGCCGCTTGCCGAGGGTCTCGGCGGCGGTCTTGGCGTCCAGGCCCATCACCACCCGCAGCACGACGGCCTCGGCCTGGTCCTGCGGGAGCCGGGCGATGAGGTCGAGGGTGCGGCCGGTGGCGAGCGCCTCGATGGCCTCGCCCGCGGTGTCGGACTCGGCGGGCCGCCCGGTCAGTTCGGTCTCGTCGCCGCCGATCGCCGGGCGCCGCCCGCGCATCCGGATGTGGTCCAGCGCGCGGTTGCGGGCGATCCGGGCGGCCCAGCCGCGGAACCGGTCGGCGTCACCGCTGAACCGGTCGAGGTCGCGGGCGATCTGGAGCCAGGACTCGGAGGTGACGTCCTCGGCGTCGGGATCCCCGACCAGTGTGCGTACGTACCCGAGCAGGCGCGGATGCACCGTGCGGTACACAGCCCGGAACGCGCTCTCGTCCCCGTGCTGTGCCGCGAGCACCGCGGCGGTCAGCTCCGCGTCGTCCCCCACGTCGTGGTTTCCTCGGTCGAAGGTCGGTCGACGATCGGTCGACGCGCTGTCGATAGTCGGTCGATAGGTCTGTCGATGGTCGGTCGATGTCGGTCGATGGGCGGCCGGCGGGCGGCGGTCCGGGACCGCCGGCCGTCGCGGTGGTCATGCCGCTCGCCCGTTCGGCGCGAAAGGCACGTTACGACCTGAAACCGCCACGCGTCCATGTCCGTACAACATGCAACTAACTCGTGACACGGGAATCCCCGCGGGGGTGTGACAGAAAACGCACCCATGGCGCTGAACAGAACACGGGTCGCCGCGCGGCCCGTACCGCGCGACGGCCGGGGCCTCTCCTGTGGGGGGTGGCGGCCCCGGTCGTCTCGCACAAGTCCGTTGCCGCAGGCCGGTGCCGGGCACCGCCCACCCCGCCTCAGGCGCGGCCGCGGGCCCGCCGGGAGACCACCGCGCGCAGGACGCGACGGCCCTCCGTGCAGACCTCCAGCGCCGGGCGCAGACCGCCCGCGCCATGGCCGGCGAGAAGTTCCAGGACGGCGATCTGGCGCCGCAGTTCGGCGGCGACCAGCGGCGACATGCCCTCGGTACGGCCCTCGCGGCGGGAGTCGACGCCGACGGTGTCCTCGGCCGGGTCGAGCAGCCGGTGGATCTGGAGCGAGGCGACCGAGCAGGCGTCGGCCCACAGCCGCACCTCGGCGGGCGTGGGCTCCTCCGGGGCCGCGTCGAGCATCCGGCGGGCCAGCCGCGCGGCCTCGTCACCGCCGTCGTCGCCTTCCCCGTCGCTCCGTCCGAGCTTGTTGCGGGCCTGGGCCAGGCCCTGGCCCCAGTCCCCGGCGCCGTTCTCGGCGAGGCTCGCCCACAGCGGGCGCAGGATCTCGTCGTCGCCTCCGAGCAACGGCACGCACCGATCCAAACAAGCCAACCCGCTCGCGGCCAGCCCGCGTTCGTCGGCCTGACCGATCAGTTCCACCAGGCTCATCCACGTCTCCCTCGCCAAGGCTCCACGCTTACAGAGCCCGCACTTCCCCTTACTGCGCGCGACGGGGCAAGACTGTCACAGAGAACATTTTCGGCCAAGTGTTCTCGTGAGATCGGATCGACCGAGAGTGAGAACAGGCGGTGGGAGGGGGCGGCGAGAGAGCGGCGGGAGGGGCCGTCAGCCGAGCCGGCCGGCCAGGGCCGTGAACTGCGCCCAGGACAACGACGGCTCCCGCGCGTCCCACAGCTTCTGCGCGGTCGCCCGCAGCGGCATCCGGACGCCGGCCGCGACCTGGTCCTGCGTCTGGGAGTTCGCGAGGTCGCACCAGACGGCGAAGGACCCGCCGAGGATCTGGGCGTCGTAGCGGGCGGGCACGGCCGTGCTGCCGCGCAGCACCCGCGGGGTCCACTGCTCGTAGATGCGCTGCCCGGTGGGGTAGACGAAGGTCTGCGGCTCGCCGAGCACGTAGTAGAGGTACTCGTCGTTGTAGTTGAGCACCTTGCGGCCCGCCGCCAGATAGTCCGTGGGCACCCGCGCCCCGATCTCCTTGCCGGTCCAGTAGGCGACCACGAGGTCGGAGGCGGGCTTCACGGAGGTGTTCCGGAAGAAGCCGTCGTTCCACACCCGCATGGTCCGGCCGTGGGCGCGCACGGTGTCGGCGCGGTCGTTCAGCCAGCCGGTCGCCAGGTCGGCGACGCCCGCGCCGGAGCCGAACCGCGCCCGGGAGGCCGCGGCGAGCTGCGGATAGGAGGCGGACGGGTTCGCGACGGTCAGCGCCTGGTACTCGTCGCCGCCGAGGTGCCACTGCGCGCCGGGGAACAGATCGGCGTACTCGTCGAGCAGGTCGTCGAGGAGGTTCGCCGAGTCCTCCTTGGAGATGTCGATCGCCCCGCGGGTCGGGACCCCGTTGACGTTGCGCAACTGGAGCGCGGGATGGGCGGCGAGCACCGCGCCGAGGTGCCCGGGCGAGTCGATCTCCGGTACGACGGTGATGTGCCGCTCGGCCGCCAGCGCGACGATCTTCCTGACCTGCGCCTTGGTGAGGTGCTGCGGCGCCACGATCTCCGGGTGGCTGTCGGACTCGATCCGGAACGCCTGGTCGTCGGAGAAGTGCAGCCCGAGCTGGTTGAACTTCAGGTCCCCCAGCTCCCGCACCCGGTCCTCGATCCACCCGGCGGTGAAGTGCTTGCGCGCGATGTCGAGCATGAACCCGCGCTGCGGTTTGGCCGGCGCGTCCCGTACGACGCCCTCCGGGGCCGTGCCCCCGCCGCGCACCTCCTGCTTGAGGGTGCGGGTGCCGTAGAACACCCCGGCGTCCGAGGGACCGCTGACGGTGACCCGGCCGCCGCGCACGGTCATGGTGTACGACTCCGGGTTCGCGCCCGTGTCGTCGTTCAGCGCCAGCCGCAGGTCACCGGCGCGGACGTCGCTCTTCTGTCCCGCGTACGTCATGCCCAGCTCGCTGGCGATCAGCCGGCCCTCGTCGGCGAGGTCGCCGTCGCTCACCACGACCCGGTGTCCGGCGGCGGGGCGCCAGCCGGGGCCGCGGGCGGGGGTGTGGGCGCCGACGGCGGGGATGGTGCGCGGGGCGGTGGACAGGGCGTAGGAGCGGCTGGGGGTCGGGGTGGCCGGGGCGCGGCCGGTACCGGCGGGGCCGTCGCCGTCGGTGCCCTGCGCGGTGCCGCGGCCCGCCGTCGCCCCGGTGGATCCGCCGTCGTCGTCCGACGCGGCGTACAGCCCGAGGCCCAGGCCGAGCGCGACGACCAGGCCGCCGGCTATCAGAGCCCGCGGCGCGACACGCTGCTGCTGTTTCCTCTGGGGCGCCCGGCGCCGGTGCCTGCTCACGCCGCCCACGGTACGACCCTCGACGGGGTGGGGCGCGCCGGGGAAGCCCGAGGGGAGCCGTCCAGGAGGGGGACGTCCACGACACGTTCCGAAACTCTCTCGTTCGAGTGAAATTCGGGCATGCGTCGGACACATGCTGACCACTCTCGATAACGTGTCGACACACCTTTCACCGCATCCCCTGCCACACCTCACGTGACGCGAGGATCCACGCTGTCTGCGCATCCCCTTTCCCGTTCCACCGGCCGGCTTGCCATACCGGCGCAGACCCGGATTTCCCCGGCCTCCCTGCCGAAGCTGCCGGAGCCGCCGGAGCCGCTGGACGGCTTCAACGCCCTCCCGGCCGACGAGGCGTCCCACCGTCTCCTCGGCTGTCTGCGCAACCTCCGCTGGGCCCGCCGGATCGCCGACCACCGCCCGTACCCGACGGTGGAGGCGCTGTTCGCCGCGTCCGACGAGGCGGCGTACGACCTGACCGCGGCGGATCTGGCGGAGGCGCTGGCGGGCGAGACGCTCCCGCCGCTGCCGGACGACGCCTACGAGGCGGCGCACATGGCGCTCGGCGCGGCCCACGCGGCCTACGAGGCCCGTTTCGGACACGCCTTCGTGATCTATCTCGGCGACATCTCCGCCCGCGAGGCCCTCGACCGGACCCTCGAAGCCATCCGGTCACGATTGACGAACGATCCCGACGACGAACGGATCATCGCCTGGGAGGAGCTGCGGCGGCTGGCCCGACAACGCCTGCTGACCCTCCTCGCGGACACCGGCCGGTGATCCGGCGCCCGTGACCCCCGCCGTGGGGTGTGACCAGCCACGACGGACCCGCACTCGGGGCGTATCGGAGCAAACCCTCCCGGAAGCCGCGCCACTCACCCATACGCGTGCCACTTTGATCACACCGGTAGGCCCGACGTAAGCCCGGTGCCAGCGCGTCGCTACGATGCTGGGGGCCGGTGGACCGTACCCGGCCGGGCCCGTCCGACACCGAAGCCGGCAGGCCCCAATCCCGCTTTCGGAGGGTTCTTCCGTGCCGGCTGGAACGCTGTACCGCGGCCGGGAAGGAATGTGGTCCTGGGTGGCTCACCGAGTCACCGGCGTCCTCATCTTCTTCTTCCTGTTCGTTCACGTCCTGGACACCGCACTCGTCCGTGTCTCCCCCGAGGACTACGACAAGGTCGTGGCCACGTACAAGACGCCGATCGTCGCGCTGCTGGAGTACGGCCTCGTCGCCGCCATCCTCTTCCACGCGCTCAACGGCCTGCGTGTCATCGCCGTCGACTTCTGGTCGCAGGGCCCCCGCTACCAGAAGCAGATGCTCTGGGGTGCCGTAGGTCTCTGGCTGGTGCTGATGCTCGGGGCGATCTACCCCGTCCTCGGCCACGCCGCTCGTGAAGTGTTCGGGAGCTGACACCGATGGCCACCACTGAAACCACCGCGTCCGGGATCGGCCCCGTCGAGGGCGGCCCGGTCTACGGCGTCGACAACCCGGCGCCCGTCATCGAGGCCCCGCGCCGGCGCACCAAGAAGACCCCGCGCACCACGCGCGGCAACTTCGAGATGGCCGCCTGGCTCTTCATGCGGCTGTCCGGCGTCCTGCTGGTCGTCCTGGTCATCACGCACCTGCTGATCCAGCTCGTGCTGGACGGCGGCGTCTCCAAGATCGGCTTCGCCTTCGTGGCCGGCCGCTGGGCGTCCCCGTTCTGGCAGGTCTGGGACCTGCTGATGCTGTGGCTGGCGATGCTGCACGGCGCCAACGGCCTGCGCACGGTCATCAACGACTACGCGGAGCGCGCGAACACCCGGCTGTGGCTCAAGGGCCTGCTCTACACCGCCACGGTGTTCACCATCCTGCTGGGCACGCTGGTGATCTTCACCTTCGACCCGAACATCCGCTAGGCACG
>NZ_JAANNX010000174.1:0-1642 GCF_013363615.1 Streptomyces sp. CAI-85
TCGAGCCGTATCCCGATCCTGTTCTGCGGGCCGCTGCTGCACCGGCTGGGCCACGCGTTCATCCCGGGCCTGGGCGGCTGCGACATCGGCGGCCGGCCGATCGACTTCCACTTCGACGTGCTGCGGCAGTTCGGCGCGAAGATCGAGAAGCGGGCGGACGGGCAGTACCTGGAGGCTCCGCAGCGGCTGCGCGGCACGAAGATCCGGCTGCCGTACCCGTCGGTGGGCGCGACCGAGCAGGTGCTGCTGACGGCCGTCCTCGCCGAGGGTGTCACCGAGCTGTCCAACGCGGCCGTCGAGCCGGAGATCGAGGACCTCATCTGCGTGTTGCAGAAGATGGGCGCGATCATCGCGATGGACACCGACCGCACGATCCGCATCACCGGTGTGGACAAGCTCGGCGGGTACAACCACCGGGCCCTGTCGGACCGGCTGGAGGCGGCCTCCTGGGCGTCCGCGGCGCTGGCGACCGAGGGTGACATCTACGTCCGCGGGGCGCAGCAGCGCTCGATGATGACGTTCCTGAACACCTACCGGAAGGTGGGCGGCGCCTTCCAGATCGACGACGAGGGCATCCGCTTCTGGCACCCCGGCGGGCAGCTCAAGTCCATCGCGCTCGAGACGGACGTCCACCCGGGCTTCCAGACCGACTGGCAGCAGCCGCTGGTGGTCGCGCTGACGCAGGCCACGGGGCTGTCGATCATCCACGAGACGGTGTACGAGTCCCGGCTCGGCTTCACCTCGGCGCTGAACCAGATGGGCGCCCACATCCAGCTCTACCGCGAGTGCCTGGGCGGCTCCGACTGCCGCTTCGGCCAGCGCAACTTCCTGCACTCCGCGGTCGTCTCGGGCCCCACCCGCCTCCAGGGCGCCGACCTGGTCATCCCCGACCTCCGCGGCGGCTTCTCCTACCTGATCGCCGCCCTCGCGGCCCAGGGCACCTCCCGAGTCCACGGCATCGAACTGATCAACCGCGGCTACGAGAACTTCATGGAGAAGCTGGTGGAACTGGGAGCCAAGGTCGAACTCCCGGGCAAGCTGCTCGGCTGAGCCCCGCCCGCCCCGGCCTCCCAGGAATCCGGGGCGGCTCCCCCGGGCGGGTTCCCGGGCCATGAACCGTCCCGACCCGCTCGGCCCGGGCCCGGGGCCGTCCCGCCCCCGGCCGGGGGTCCGGGGGTCGTCCCCCGGGCAGGCACAGCATGGAGAAGCTGGTGGAGCTGGGAGCCAAGGTCGAACTCCCGGGCAAGCTGCTCGGTTAGCAGTCTGTACGGCTGCCTGCGCCTCCAGCGGCAGAGCGAGTACGGCGATGGGGCGGTCACCCTGGTCAGGGTGGCCGCCCCATGGGCGTTGCTGAGGCCCGTACGCGTCCGTGGCGTACGGGTGCGGCTTACTTGCCCTTGGCCGCTTCCTTGAGCTTCGAGCCCGCGGAGACCTTCACGCTGTAGCCGGCCGGGATCTGGATCGGGTCGCCGGTCTGCGGGTTGCGCGCGGTGCGAGCGGCACGGTGGGTGCGCTCGAAGGTCAGGAAGCCGGGGATGGTGACCTTCTCGTCGCCCTTGGAGACGATGTCGCCGACGACCTCGGCGAACGCGGCCAGCACGGCGTCGGCGTCCTTGCGGGTCACCTCGGCGCGGTCGGCCAG
>NZ_JAANNX010000175.1:0-1637 GCF_013363615.1 Streptomyces sp. CAI-85
TCCGACGGCCACAACGACACGATGCTCGACCCCGAGCAGCGCATCTGGGGCTTCGAGACCAACTTCGGCGGCCTCGCCGAGATCGCGCTCGTCAAGTCCAACCAGCTCATGCCCAAGCCCGGCCATCTGAGCTGGGAGGAGGCCGCCGCCCCCGGTCTGGTCAACTCCACCGCCTACCGGCAGCTCGTCTCCCGCAACGGCGCCGGCATGAAGCAGGGCGACAACGTCCTGATCTGGGGCGCCAGCGGCGGCCTCGGCTCCTACGCCACGCAGTTCGCGCTGGCCGGCGGCGCCAACCCGATCTGTGTCGTCTCCAGCGAGCAGAAGGCGGACATCTGCCGCTCGATGGGCGCCGAGGCGATCATCGACCGCAGCGCCGAGGGCTACAAGTTCTGGAAGGACGAGCGGACCCAGGACCCGAAGGAGTGGAAGCGCTTCGGCAAGCGCATCCGCGAGTTCACCGGCGGCGAGGACATCGACATCGTCTTCGAGCACCCCGGCCGCGAGACCTTCGGCGCCAGCGTCTTCGTCACCCGCAAGGGCGGCACCATCACCACCTGCGCCTCCACCTCGGGCTACATGCACGAGTACGACAACCGGTACCTGTGGATGTCCCTGAAGCGGATCATCGGCTCGCACTTCGCCAACTACCGCGAGGCGTGGGAGGCCAACCGGCTGATCGCCAAGGGCAAGATCCACCCGACCCTGTCGAAGGTCTACGCCCTGGAGGAGACCGGCCAGGCCGCCTACGACGTGCACCGCAACCTCCACCAGGGCAAGGTCGGCGTGCTCTGCCTGGCCCCCCAGGAAGGTCTCGGCGTCCGCGACGAGGAACTGCGTGCCAAGCACCTCGACGCCATCAACCGCTTCCGCAACATCTGAGACACCCGAGGTCATAGATGACTGAGCGTCAGCCCGCCGAAGGCAGGCGGGAGAAGGACCGGCCGTGGCTCATGCGCACGTACGCCGGTCACTCCACGGCCGAGGCGTCCAACGAGCTGTACCGGCGCAACCTCGCCAAGGGCCAGACGGGTCTGTCGGTCGCGTTCGACCTGCCGACCCAGACCGGCTACGACTCCGACCACATCCTCGCCCGCGGCGAGGTCGGCCGGGTCGGCGTGCCGATCGCCCACGTCGGTGACATGCGCCGGCTGTTCCAGGACATCCCCCTGGAGCAGATGAACACCTCGATGACGATCAACGCCACCGCCATGTGGCTGCTGGCGCTCTATCAGGTCGTCGCCGAGGAGCAGGGTGCGGACATCACCCGGCTCCAGGGCACGACCCAGAACGACATCGTCAAGGAGTACCTGTCCCGGGGCACCCATGTGTTCCCGCCGGGACCCTCGCTCCGGCTGACGACGGACATGATCGCGTACACGGTCTCCCACATCCCGAAGTGGAACCCGATCAACATCTGTAGCTACCACCTACAGGAGGCGGGAGCCACCCCGGTCCAGGAGATCGCGTACGCGATGTCCACCGCCATCGCCGTCCTCGACGCCGTCCGGGACTCCGGCCAGGTGCCGGCCGAGAAGTTCGGTGACGTCGTCGCCCGTATCTCCTTCTTCGTGAACGCGGGCGTCCGCTTCATCGAGGAGATGTGCAAGATGCGCGCCTTCGGCCGCATCTGGGAC
>NZ_JAANNX010000176.1:0-1600 GCF_013363615.1 Streptomyces sp. CAI-85
ACTGGTTGTACGGACCGTAGTCGTAGTCCTCCAGCGGAACGGCCTGGCCGGAGCCCGTGCCGAACGGCGAGTAGTCGATGTCGTCGTAGCCGACGGCCGAGTACATCGCGGCCTTGGCCTCCTCGGTCGGCTCCACCCGGATGTTGCGGTAGCGGGACAGACCCGTACCGGCCGGGATGAGCTTACCGATGATGACGTTCTCCTTGAGGCCGATGAGGCTGTCGGACTTGGCGTTGATCGCCGCGTCCGTCAGCACTCGGGTCGTCTCCTGGAAGGAGGCGGCCGACAGCCAGGACTCCGTCGCCAGCGAGGCCTTGGTGATACCCATGAGCTGCGGACGACCCGAGGCCGGGTGACCGCCCTCCTGGACCACACGCCGGTTCTCGACCTCGAACTTCGAGCGCTCGACCAGCTCGCCGGGCAGCAGCTCGGCGTCGCCCGACTCGATGATCGTCACCCGGCGCAGCATCTGCCGGATGATGATCTCGATGTGCTTGTCGTGGATCGACACACCCTGCGAGTTGTACACCTTCTGGACCTCGCCGACCAGGTGGACCTGGACGGCACGCTGACCCAGGATGCGCAGCACGTCGTGCGGGTTGGTGGCACCCACGGTGAGCTTCTGGCCCACCTCGACGTGCTCGCCCTCGCTGACCAGGAGACGGGCACGCTTCGAGATCGGGAACGCCGTCTCGTCGCTGCCGTCGTCCGGCGTGATGACGATCTTCTTGGTCTTCTCGGTCTCCTCGATCCGCACGCGGCCCTGGGCCTCGGAGATCGGGGCGACACCCTTCGGGGTACGGGCCTCGAAGAGCTCGACGACACGCGGCAGACCCTGGGTGATGTCGTCACCGGCCACACCACCGGTGTGGAAGGTACGCATCGTGAGCTGGGTACCGGGCTCACCGATGGACTGGGCGGCGATGATGCCGACCGCCTCACCGATGTCGACCAGCTTGCCGGTGGCCAGCGAGCGGCCGTAGCACATGGCGCAGGTGCCGACCTGGGACTCGCAGGTCAGGACCGAGCGGGTCTTGACCTCCTCAACACCGGCCGCGACGAGCTGGTCGATGAGCACGTCACCGAGGTCGACGCCCGCCGGGGCGAGCACCTTGCCGTCCACGACGATGTCCTCGGCGAGGCAGCGCGCGTACACGGACGTCTCGGCGTTGTCGGCCTTGCGCAGCACACCGGCCTCGTCGCGCTCGGCGATGGCCAGCTTGAGACCGCGCTCGGTGCCGCAGTCCTCCTCGCGGATGATGACGTCCTGCGAGACGTCCACCAGACGACGGGTGAGGTAACCCGAGTCGGCGGTACGCAGGGCGGTGTCCGCCAGACCCTTACGGGCACCGTGCGTGGAGATGAAGTACTCCAGCACGGAGAGGCCCTCACGGAAGGACGCCTTGATCGGACGCGGGATGGTCTCGTTCTTCGCGTTCGACACCAGACCACGCATACCGGCGATCTGCCGCATCTGCATCATGTTTCCTCGGGCACCCGAGTCAACCATCATGAAGATGGGGTTCGTCTTGGGGAAGTTCTCGTTCATCGCCTCGGCGACCTCGTTGGTCGCCTTGGTCCAGATCGCGATGAGCTCCTG
>NZ_JAANNX010000075.1:0-22882 GCF_013363615.1 Streptomyces sp. CAI-85
CTCAGGCTTTCCTCCGGGCAGTTTCCCTTCGGTCTTGCGTTTCCGACTCTATCAGGGTTTTTCCGCCTCTCTGACCACCGTTCCGCAGGCATGCGGGGGCGATCCAGAGAATAGGATCTGACAAGTTGGATGCTGCTCGGTAATCGCGCTTGATCGCGTCGCTCACCCTCAAGCAGGAGTACGACTGTACACGCGGCCGCACAGCGCGTGCAAATCCGCTAGGCTAGTGGTCTAGACCACGGATCGGGATCTCTCGTGCAGAACCGGTACTTCGTATGACATACCCTGCTGCACAGTGCGCCGTCCTGGACAGGCAGTAACGGCCCATGTACATCTCCACCCCTGGGAGGCTTCCCATGACCACCGTGACGTCCCCTCTTGTAGGACGCGCCATCGGACTGGCCGCCGTGCCGGATCCGGTCTTCTCCGGGGCCATGGTCGGCCCGGGCACGGCGATCGACCCGGTGCGCGAGCCCTCCGAGGCCGTCGCTCCCGTGGACGGCGTCATCGTCTCCCTCCACCCCCATGCCTTCGTGGTCGTCGACTCCGAGGGGCACGGCGTGCTCACCCACCTCGGCATCGACACGGTGCAGCTCAACGGCGAGGGCTTCGAGCTGCTCGTGAACAAGGGCGACACCGTCACCCGCGGCCAGGGCATCGTGCGCTGGGACCCCTCCGCGGTGGAGGCGGCCGGCAAGTCTCCCGTGTGCCCGGTCGTGGCGCTGGAGGCCATGGCCGACTCCCTCGGTGAACTCCGCGAGGACGGCGACGTGAAGAACGGCGACGTTCTCTTTTCCTGGCAGTGATTTCCTGGCAGTGATGCCCGGCCGTCCTTCGACGGCACGCAGGAGGACAACCACCACGGCGGCGGGACCCGCCGCACTATCGGAGACGGGTGAGATGGAGACAACGCTGCGAGGCGTCGGCGTGAGTCACGGTGTGGCGATCGGCGAGGTTCGGCACATGGGAACGGCGGTCCTCGAACCGCCTGCCAAGCAGATCCCGGCGGAGGACGCGGAGCGCGAGCAGGGGCGCTCCCGCCAGGCCATGGACGCGGTGGCGGCCGATCTGATGGCGCGCGGCAATCTGGCGGGGGGCGAAGCCCAGGCGGTGCTCGAGGCACAGGCCCTGATGGCCCAGGACCCCGAGCTGATGGCGGACGTGGACCGGCGGATCGCCGTCGGGAGCACGGCCGAGCGGGCCGTCTACGACGCGTTCGCCGCCTATCGCGAGCTGCTGGCCGGAGCGGGCGAGTACCTGGCCGGCCGGGTGGCCGACCTCGACGACGTGCGGAACCGTATCGTCGCGCGGCTGCTGGGCGTGCCGATGCCCGGTGTGCCGGACAGTGACAAGCCGTATGTGCTGGTGGCCCGGGATCTGGCGCCGGCGGACACCGCGCTGCTCGACCCGACGCTGGTCCTCGGTTTCGTGACCGAGGAGGGTGGGCCGACCAGCCACAGCGCCATCCTGGCGCGTGCGCTCGGGGTGCCGGCGGTCGTGGCCCTGCCGGGTGCGGGTGAGCTGGCCGAGGGGACGGTGATCGCCGTCGACGGCAGCACCGGCGAGATCTTCGTGGAGCCCGGCGAGGAGAAGAAGGCGGAGCTGGAGGCGGCTGCCGCGGCGCGGAAGGCGGCGCTGTCGGCGTCGACCGGTCCGGGTGCCACGGCCGACGGGCACAAGGTGCCGCTGCTGGCCAACGTCGGCGGTCCGGCGGATGTGCCCGCCGCCGTCGAGGCGGGTGCGGAGGGCGTCGGCCTGTTCCGTACCGAGTTCCTCTTCCTTGACGACAGCAAGAACGCGCCGACCGAGGAGAAGCAGGTCTCGGCCTACCGGCAGGTGCTGGAGGCGTTCCCCGAGGGCCGGGTCGTCGTGCGGGTGCTGGACGCGGGTGCGGACAAACCGCTGGACTTCCTGACCCCGGCCGACGAGCCGAACCCGGCGCTGGGTGTGCGCGGGCTGCGCAGCCTGCTGGATCACCCGGATGTCCTGCGTACCCAGCTCACGGCGCTGGCGAAGGCCGCGGAGGGGCTGCCGGTCTACCTCGAGGTGATGGCCCCGATGGTGGCCGACCGTGCCGACGCCAAGGCGTTCGCGGACGCCTGTCGTGAGGCCGGGCTGCGCGCGAAGTTCGGTGCGATGGTCGAGATCCCGTCGGCCGCGCTGCGGGCGCGCTCGATCCTCCAGGAGGTCGAGTTCCTGTCGCTGGGCACGAACGACCTGGCGCAGTACACCTTCGCCGCCGACCGGCAGGTGGGTGCGGTGTCCCGGCTCCAGGATCCGTGGCAGCCCGCGCTGCTCGACCTGGTCGCGCTGTCCGCCGAGGCGGCCAGGGCCGAGGGCAAGAGCTGCGGGGTGTGCGGCGAGGCCGCGTCGGACCCGCTGCTCGCGTGTGTGCTGACCGGTCTGGGTGTCACCTCCCTGTCCATGGGTGCGGCGTCGATCCCTTATGTGCGGGCGACGCTGGCGAAGTTCACGCTGGCGCAGTGCGAGCGGGCCGCGGCGGCGGCGCGTGCCTCGGACAGTGCCGAGGAGGCGCGCAGCGCGGCGCGGGCCGTGCTGTCCGGCGAGTAGCGGCGAGCCGGGTACGCGTCGCGTACGTCTCGGGCAGGGGCGCTCCGCCTTCGGGTGGGGCGCCCCTGTCGTCTGTCGGTTCCCTGTCGGTGCGCAGGTCGTCAGTGGTGGTGGCCGGTGGGATCGTCCCCTCCTTCCTGTGCTTCCTGGCCGAGGTCCGGTGGGACGCAGTAGTCGACGCCGGATTCGGGGGCGATCAGTTCGCCGGATTCGATGTCGGTGCAGTAGGCGTCGAAGACCTCGCCGGCGGTGAGGGGGTCGAGGCCGTCTCCGCGCAGGCGCCAGCCGTAGATGCGGTCGGGGGTGTCGGGTGCGGTGGTGCGCATGACCAGGCCGCCGGGGCCCCGGGTGGTGAGGCCGAGGGCGAGGACGGTGGTGAATTCGAGGGCTTCCGCTTCGTCGAACCGGGTGCCGCCGTCGGTTTCGGTGTCCGCGTGGAGGACGGCGACGAGGGTCTCGGGTGTTCCTGTCACGCTGACGACGAGGTGCCGGTCGCCGGGTGGTGCCGTGTCGAGGATGCGGCTGACGAGGGCGGAGGCGCGGGTGAAGGCCGCGCGGCCGATGTCCTCGCCGCAGGTCGCGCAGGTGCCGAGGCGGGCCAGGAGGGTGGCCGCGTACTCCCAGGTGGCCTGGCGGACGGCTTCGTCGACGAGGGCGGGGACGAGGTCGGCGAGGGGCTGGCCGTCGTAGGGGATGGTGGGGCCGGTCGTGGCGATGCGGGCGGTGAAGCGGGTGCGGTGGGCGGGGTCGTCGGGGTCGAGGCCCTCGGTGGCGCAGTAGTCGGCGTACTCCTGGGGGTCGAAGAGGGCCACGGTGGTGTGGCTGCCGTGGCGGGCGCGGGTTTTGAGGAGTTCCTCGACCTGGCGGAGGTAGGTGGCGTGGTCGTCGAAGGTGAAGCTGCGGTAGTGCCGCATGGCGCGGAAGTCGTGTTCGTCGGTGAGGAGGCCGATGGTGCCGGCGATCTCGCGGCGCAGGACGTGACGCATGGTGCGGCTGTCGGTGTGTGTCATGTGGTTCCCCCTGTGTGCACAGTCGATCGATGCTCACTCACAGTAACCGGCGGCACTGACAACGGGGGCAGGATTGCGGACGGCCCCGGTGTTCGCCCTGGTGGGGCGGGGTCCGGGGCCGGTGCGGGGGTCGGCGGGAGCGGGGTCAGGCTCGCTTGCGGGCGAGGTCCTCGTAGAAGGCGAGGAGGTCGAGGTTGTCGATGGAGCCCGGGTTGACGGCCTTTTCCAGCGGGGTGCCCTGGAGGAGGCGTTTGACGGGGACCTCGATGCGCTTGCCGGTGAGGGTGTGCGGGACGCCGGGGACCTCGATGACCTCGTCGGGGACGTGGCGGGGCGAGAGCTGTTCGCGGATGGCCTGTTTGATGCGGCCGAGGAGGGCGTCGTCGAGGACGGCTCCGGGGGCGAGGTGGACGAAGAGGGGCATCCAGTAGCCGCCATCGGGCTGTTCGATGCCGATGACCAGGGATTCCTTGATCTCGGGGAGCCGTTCGACGACCTCGTAGATGTCGGCGGAGCCCATGCGGACGCCCTGGCGGTTGAGGGTGGAGTCGGAGCGGCCGTGGATGACGACGGAGCCGCGTGAGGTGACGGTGATCCAGTCGCCGTGGCGCCAGACGCCGGGATAGGTGTCGAAGTAGCTGTCGTGGTAGCGGCTGCCGTCGGGGTCGTTCCAGAAGCGGACCGGCATGGAGGGCATGGGGTTGGTGACCACGAGTTCACCGACCTCGTCGATCAGCGGCCGGCCGGCCGGGTCCCAGGACTGGAGGTCGGTGCCGAGGCCGGGGGCCTGGAGTTCGCCCGTGTACACGGGGAGGGTGGGGACGGCTCCGGCGAAGCAGGAGCAGACGTCGGTGCCGCCGCTGACGGAGGCGATCCACAGGTCGTCGCGGACCTCGTCGTGGAGCCAGCGGAAGCCGTCGGGCGGCAGGGGGGAGCCGGTGGTGGCGACGCACTGGATCCGGGAGAGGTCGAAGTCCCGGGAGGGGTGCACGCCGGCCTTGCGGCAGGCCATGACGTAGGCGGCCGAGGTGCCGTAGAGGGTGGCTCCGGTGCGTTCGGCGATGCGCCACTGGGCGCCGGTGTCGGGGAATCCGGGGCTGCCGTCGTAGAGGACGATCGTGGTGCCGGTGAGGAGGCCGGAGACGAGGAAGTTCCACATCATCCAGCCGGTCGAGGTGTACCAGAAGAAGCGGTCCTCGGGGCCGAGGTCGCAGTGCAGGCCGAGCTGTTTGAGGTGTTCGACGAGGATGCCGCCCTGGGACTGGACGATGGCCTTGGGCAGGCCGGTCGTGCCCGAGGAGTAGAGCACCCACAGGGGGTGGTCGAAGGGGACCTGTTCGAAGACGGGTTCCTCCGCGGCGGCCGTGAGCGCCGACCATTCCAGGGCGCCTTCGGGGGCGGGGGTGCCCAGGAGGGGGATGTGGACGACGGCGCGCAGGGTGGGCAGTTCTTGGCGGAGTTCGGCGACGGTGTCGCGGCGGTCGTGTTCCTTGCCGCCGTAGCGGTAGCCGTCGACGGTGAACAGGACGACGGGTTCGACCTGCTGGAAGCGGTCGAGGACGCTGCGGGCGCCGAAGTCGGGGGCGCAGGAGGTCCACACCGCGCCGACGGCGGCGGTGGCGAGGAGGGCGACGACGGCCTGGGGGACGTTCGGGAGGTAGCCGCTGATCCGGTCGCCGGGGCGGACGCCGAGGGTGCGCAGTTCGGCCGCGAGGGAGCCGACCTGGCGGCGCAGTTCGCTCCAGGTCACCGGGCGCGGTTCGTGGGTCTCGTCGACGTACAGCAGGGCCGGTTCGTCCGGGCGGGTGGCGGCCGCGCGCAGGGCGTGCTCGGCGTAGTTGAGGGTGGCTCCGGGGAACCACTCGGCGCCGGGCATGGCGCGGGCGCCGAGCACACGCGTGTACGGCGTCGAGAACCGTACGTCGTAGAACTCCGTGACCGCCTTCCAGAAGGTCTCCAGGTCGTCGACGGACCAGCGGTGCAGGGCCGGATAACCCCCTTCGCCGGGGGCTCCGTGGCGCTCGGCGGCCCAGGTCTGGAATCGGGTGACCTGCGCGCGGGCGATGCGCTGCGGATCGGGCCGCCAGAGCGGCTCGGGGTTCTCGGTGGGCATGGGGCGGCTCCCGGCTGTGCGCGTCGTGTGCGTCGCCCGCGCACGAGCTGGGGTGGTGCGCGTGACGCGGCTGACAGGGACGATGCCATGTGATCGACTTCTGCACCAGGGTGCGCCCCACACGGTCCGTGTCGTGAAGAAGTGGTTCCGGCACAGGTGAACGGAAGCTGAACGACACACGCGTGTGGAGCGGTGAGTGGCAGGGTGAGCAGCATGGACGGTCGTGACCTGGTGCGTTCGATGAAGGCGGTCGGTTCTGTGCGGGCTGCCCTGGGGTTGCGCACCGTGCGGGCCGTGCGAGCCGTGTGGCGCAGGAGGCGGGACGAGGCGGCCGGGCCGCTCGCGCGCGGGGGTGAGCGGGCGCGGGTGCCGGGTGCGCTGCGGGAGGTGGAGCTGGCGCCGGGTGGCGGGACGCTGCGGTTCGGCCGCTCGGAGCTGCGGATCATGGTGGCGGTGAACGGGGCGGTGTTCTGGGGCTGGGACGGTGCCGAGCCGGAGCCGTCGTACGCGCTGGCCGGGCGGTGTCCCGAGCCGGATCCGCGGGTGGTGCTGGAGCCGGACAAGGACGGCGGCTGGCGGGTGGTGGCCGAGCGGGCGACGGTGGTGGTGTCGCGGCTGGGGGCGATCGAGGTGTGCACGCCGGGCGGGGTGGTGCTGCGCCGGGACCAGCCGCCGCGCTGGTGGGAGCGGGAGGGGCGGGCGGCGCGCTGGATGCAGCGGGCGGAGGTGGCGGCGGACGCGCGGTTCTTCGGGCTCGGGGGGCGTGCGTCGGGGCCGCGGCTGCGCGGGGGGACGTACCGGCTGTGGAACAGGGATCCCGGGCATGCGTTCGGGCCGGGGGACGATCCGCTGTGTCTGACGATGCCGGTGCAGTTGGTGGTGTCCGACGCGGGGACGCATCTGGTGTTCCACGACACCTCCTGGGACGGCACGGTGACGTTGCGGGAGGGTGCGGAGGGTGCCGGTTCCGGGCACGACCGGCCGGGGGCGTGCGAGGTGCGGATGGACGGCGGTCCGCTGCGCTGCTGGGTGATGGTGGGGACGCCCGCGCGCGTGCTGCTCGCCTGGGCCTCGCTGACGGGGGCGCCGACCCCGCCTCCCGCGTGGGCGCTGGGGCACCATCACGCGCGGCGTGGCTTCGGCGGCGAGGAGGAGGTGCGCCGGGTGGTGGCGGGCTACCAGGAGCACGGTCTGCCGCTCGACGCGGTGCATCTGGGGGGCGAGCATCTGGACGAGCAGCGGGTGTTCAGCGTGGACCAGAATCGTTTCCCCAAGCTGCCGGTGCTGGCCGAGGAGTTGCGGCGGGACGGGATCCGGCTGGTGTCGGCCGTGGGGCCCGCGGTGCGCGCGAGGCCGGGTGACGCGGTCTACGACGGCGGGGTCGCCGGGGACGTGTTCGTGCGGGACGCCTCGGGGCAGTTCGCCGAGGGTGTGGTGGGGCACGGGGCCGCGGTGTTCCCGGATTTCACGCACGCGCGTGTGCGGAGCTGGTGGGGCGGTCTGTACGCGGAGCCGCTCGCGCAGGGGTTCTCGGGGTTCTGGCACGACATGAACGAGCCGACGGCGTTCGCCGCCTTCGGGGAGTCGACCCTGCCCCGGTCGGCCCGGCACGCCCTGGAGGGGCGCGGGGGTGATCACCGGGAGGCGCACAACGTCTATGGGCTGTGCATGGCGTGGGCGGCGCACGAGGGGCTGCGGGAGCTGGTTCCGCGGGAGCGTCCGTTCGTGCTGTCCCGCTCGGGCTGGGCGGGTCTCCAGCGCTACGGCGGGACCTGGTCCGGTGCGGTCGCGCCGGGCTGGCCCGGGCTGCGGGCGTCGTTGTCGCTGGTGCTGGGGCTCGGGTTGTGCGGGGTGCCGTTCTCGGGGACCGACGTGGGGGGCTTCGACGGCGGTGCGTCGCCCGAGCTGTATCTGCGGTGGCTGCAACTGGGGTCCTACCTGCCGCTGTTCCGGACGCAGGCGGGCCCCAGGGCGGGCCGTCGGGAGCCCTGGGAGTGGGGTCCCGAGGTGCTGGAGCACGCGCGTGCCGTGCTGGTCGAGCGGCGGCGGCTGCTGCCGTACTTCACGACGCTGGCGCATCTGGCGCGGCGTACCGGGGCGCCCTATGCGCGTCCGGTGTGGTGGGGTGCGCCGGAGGACCGGGCGCTGCGGGACTGCGAGGACGCGTTCCTGCTGGGTGACTGTCTGCTGGTGGCGCCGGTGCTGGACCCCGGGGTGGACCGGCGTACGGTGCGGCTGCCGCGCGGGCTCTGGTACGACACGGCCACGGGACGGTCGTACCGGGGGCCGGGGCGGGTGACCGTGGACGCGCCGCTGTCGCGGATCCCGGTGTTCGCACGCGCGGGTGCCGTGCTGCCGGTGCGGGGGGACGCCGGGCTGGAACTGGAGGTGTGGGCTCCGGCCCGGGGGCGCTCGGGCGGCGGCCTGGTCGTGGTGGAGGCGGGCGACGGCTGGGAGGAGCCCGAGATTGAGCGGTACGTCACCCGTCGGCTGGGCCGGCGGGTGGTCGTCGAGCGTGAGGGTGAGGACGGTGTGCACGAGCCGTCCCACCCCGTGCGCGTGCGCGGCCTGGAAGAGGGCTGAGGCCGGGTCAGATGTAGCGGCCCTCGAAGAACGCGCGTGCGGCCAGGGTGTGCAGCGGGAAGGCGAGTTCCTCGGGGCGGCGCAGGAGGTGCCAGCCCTCGGTCTCGTCCGTGGCCGCCGACGCGGGCAGTCGGTCCGCGGGGCGCTCCGGGAGGAGGCCGAACAGCAGCAGATGGCCGTCGGGGGAGCTCATCGCGTCGGCGAGCCGTACGTCGCGGCTCGCGGCGTCGATGCCGGTCTCTTCGCGCAGTTCGCGCACGACGGCCTGCCGCCAGTCCTCGCGGTGGTCCATGAAGCCGCCGGGCAGGGCGATGCCGCCCCGCGCGGGAGGGATGGTGCGGGTGATGACGACCAGGGCGGTGCCCTGCGCGTCGTAGACGGGCTGGAGCGCCACGGCCACCGGGAGGGGGTTGCGGTAGGCCACGGCGGCGCAGGCCGGACAGGTGCGGGGCCAGCCGGTGACGCCCTCCCCGTAGGGCGCTCCGCAGCTCGAACAGTGGGAGTCGCGCGCGGAGTTCGAAATGGAGTGCAGAGATTCGGACACGCGGCGGAGCGTATCCGATCTTGGGTGGGCGAGGTACACGCGTGCGGACGACACCCTCTCCCGCCGCTCCCTGTCCCCTCGCCGGTGCGCGTGCCACACTTCTGACGTTCCGTCAGATCTGGTGCCGGGGAGGGACCTTGTCGCGCAGACGTACACCGGTGGTCGCCGGGTGGTTCACCGAGGGCGGGGACGGGGACGGCAGCGGCTTCCGGCTGCTCGGCACGCGCTGCTCGGCGTGCGGGGCCGTGTTCTTCCCGCGCGAGGATGCGTTCTGCCGCAATCCCGGCTGCGGGGGCGGTGATCTGGAGGAGGTGCCGCTATCACGGCGCGGGCGGATCTGGTCGTACACCGACAGCCGCTACCGCCCTCCGTCACCCTATGTGACGAATCCGGAACTTCCGTGGGAGCCGTACGCGTTGATCGCTGTGGAGCTGGAGGCCGAGCGGATCGTGGTGCTGGGGCAGGCGGTTCCCGGGGTCACCGTCGCCGATCTGGCGGTGGGCATGGAGGTGGAGGTCGTCCCGGGTGTGCTCAACGAGGACCCCGAGGGCCCCGGGGACACGGGGACGACCTGGACGACGTGGCAGTGGCGGCCGACGGGGGTGGCGGGATGACGGCAGAGGTGGCGGAGGTGGCGGTGCTCGGCGCGGGGATGCACCCGTGGGGCAAGTGGGGGCGGCGGTTCGTCGAGTACGGGGTGGCCGCGGCGCGCGCGGCGCTGGCCGACGCCGGGCTGGACTGGCAGGACGTGGGGTCGATCGTCGGCGCGGACACGGTGCGTGGCGGCTATCCGGGGTATGTCGCCGGGGCGACGTTCGCGAAGGCGCTGGGCTGGCAGGGTGCCCGGGTCACGAGCGTGTACGCGGCGTGCGCGTCGGGGGCCCAGGCGATCGGGGCGGCGCGGGCGCAGATCCTGGCGGGGCTCGCGGACGTGGTGCTGGTGGTCGGGGCCGACTCGGCGCCCAAGGGGTTCTTCCGCCCGGCCGGCGGGGAGCGGGCGGACGACCCGGACTGGCTGCGGTTCCGGGTGCTCGGCGCCACCAATCCGACGTACTTCGGGCTGTACGCGCGTCGGCGGATGGCGGTGCACGGGGACACCCGGGAGGACTTCGCCCGCGTCAAGGTGAAGAACTCCGCCATGGGGGCGCTGAATCCGAACGCCCGCTACCGCGCGCGGGTCACCGCCGAGGAGGTCGCCGCGTCCGCGGTGGTCGCCGATCCGCTGCGGCTGCTGGACATCTGCGCGACCTCGGACGGCGGGGCGGCCCTGGTCCTGTCCAGCATGGAGTTCGCGCGCCGGCACGGGGTGGTGCATCCGGTGCGGATCCGGGCGGTCTCGACCGTGACGCCGCGTTACCCCGCCACCGTCCTCGATCTGCCGGACATCGCCACCGACTCGTCGCTCGCGGTCGAACCGGCGGGCGAGCCGTTCCGGACGTCGATCGCCCGCGCGGCCTACGAGGAGGCGGGCGTCGGACCCGAGGATCTGTCGCTGGCCGAGGTCTACGACCTGTCCACCGCACTGGAGTTGCAGTGGTACGAGGATCTCGGCCTGTGCGGCGACGGCGAGGGTGCCAAGCTGCTCAGGGAGGGTGCCACGGCGCCGGGCGGGCGGATACCGGTGAACACCAGCGGTGGGCTGGCCTCGTTCGGGGAGGCGGTGCCGGCGCAGGCGATCGCCCAGGTCTGCGAGGTGACCTGGCAGTTGCGGGAGCAGGCGGGCGACCGCCAGATCGCCCGCGCGCGGGTGGGCATCACCGCCAACCAGGGGCTGTTCGGGCACGGTTCGGCGGTCATCGCCGTGAGATGACCGGGCGGTGAGGACCGGGTGCGTGCTCCCCCGCCGCGCCCGGTGACATCGCGTCCGCCCCGGCACACCGCTCCCAGCCATTGCCGTCGACCTCCTTGACGCTCCCTGGACGCCGGTGAACACTTCCCGGTGTCAGCCGACATCGCCGTACATACACGGCGTAACCAGGCACGCGCCGCGCGGGCTCCGTCGACCGGGGCCCTGTCCACCTGGGCGATTCGGCTCTGACGGCACGCTCGTCACGGACGCCGGGCGGGGCGCGGGATCTCCCTGCCATGGCCGAAGGCAGCCACGCACAGAGCACCCGCGTACCCCGCACACTCCGCACCGAGCACCGGGGCCGAGCGTCCCGGCCTGCCTAGGAGCCGCCATGAGCAACGGAGACATATTCGTCGGCGAGGTCATCGGTACCGCGATCCTCATCCTGTTCGGCGCGGGCGTCTGCGCCGCCGTCACCCTCAGACACTCCAAGGCGCGGGCCTCGGGGTGGATCGTGATCGCGTTCGGCTGGGGGTTCGGGGTGCTGGCGGGGGCGTACACCGCCGCGCCGCTCTCCGGCGGACAGCTCAACCCGGCCGTCACGCTCGGGATCGCCGTCGACACCGGCAAGTGGGACAAGGTCTGGGTGTATGTGCTGGGCCAGTTGGCCGGGGCGATGCTCGGCGCGGTGCTCGCCTACCTGGTGTACCTCGCGCAGTTCCAGGCGAACGTACGGCAGCCAGGGACGGAGGGCGACGCGGATGAGGAACCGACACCGACGCTGGGGATCTTCTCGACCATCCCGGAGATCCGCAGTCCGGTCGCCAACCTGATCACGGAGACCATCGCGACGGTCGCGCTGGTGCTGCCGATCCTCGCCTTCGGGCTGACCGAGGGGCTCGGCGAGTCCGGCACGCTCGTGCTGATCGTGTCCCTGCTCGTGGTGGGCATCGGCCTCTCGCTCGGCGGGCCCACCGGCTATGCCATCAATCCGGCCCGTGACCTCGGCCCGCGCGTGGTGCACACCCTGCTGCCGAT
Organism: Streptomyces sp. CAI-85; assembly: GCF_013363615.1. Taxonomy (NCBI): domain Bacteria; kingdom Bacillati; phylum Actinomycetota; class Actinomycetes; order Kitasatosporales; family Streptomycetaceae; genus Streptomyces; species Streptomyces sp. CAI-85. The sequence continues at coordinate 11,649 of NZ_JAANNX010000075.1, forward strand.
CCCCCACAAGGGCACATCGGACTGGGGGTACGCCTGGATCCCGGTCGTCGGCCCGCTGATCGGCGGGGCGCTCGCGGGGCTGATCTACAACGTGGCCTTCTGACACGCACGCACACGCAGGCACGCACGCACACGCACACCACAACACGAACCCAGCCCAAGGGGCAGCCATGACGGACACCGCCGGGAAAGCCGAGAAGTACGTCGCCGCCATCGACCAGGGCACCACCTCCAGCCGTTGCATCGTCTTCGACCACGACGGCGCGATCGTCGCCGTCGACCAGCGTGAGCACCGCCAGATCTTCCCCAAGCCCGGCTGGGTGGAGCACGACGCCACCGAGATCTGGTCGAAGGTCCAGGCAGTGGTGGCCGGGGCGATCGCCAAGGCCGGTCTGCGCGCGGAGCAGATCAGCGCGCTCGGCATCACCAACCAGCGCGAGACGACCGTGTTGTGGGACCGGACCACGGGCAAGCCGGTGCACAACGCGATCGTGTGGCAGGACACCCGGACGGCCGGCCTCTGCGACCGACTCGGCGGCGCCGACGGGCAGGACCGCTTCCGTGACCGCACCGGGCTGCCGCTGGCCAGCTACTTCTCCGGCCCCAAGGCGGCCTGGCTGCTCGACGACGTGCCCGGTCTGCGGGACCGGGCGGAGCGCGGTGAGATCGCCTTCGGCACCGTCGACTCCTGGCTGATCTGGAATCTCACCGGCGGCGTCGACGGCGGCCGGCACGTGACCGACGTGACCAACGCGAGCCGCACCATGCTCATGAACCTGGAGACCCTCCAGTGGGATCCGACGATCCTCTCCGCGATGAACGTGCCCGAGGCCGTGCTGCCGGAGATCCGTTCCTCCGCCGAGGTCTACGGCACGGCGGTGGGCCCGCTCGCCGGGGTGCCGGTCGCCTCGGCGCTGGGCGACCAGCAGGCGGCGGTGTTCGGGCAGGCCTGCTACGACGTGGGCACGGCCAAGAACACGTACGGCACGGGCAGTTTCCTGCTGCTGAACACCGGCAACCGGCCGGTGCCGTCCAAGAGCGGGCTGCTGACGACGCTCGGGTACAAGATCGGCGGGGAGGCGCCGGTCTACTGCCTGGAGGGTTCCATCGCGGTCACCGGGTCGCTCGTGCAGTGGTTCCGGGACCAGCTCGGCATCATCCGTACCGCCGACGAGATCGAGACACTGGCGGCGAGCGTCGAGGACAACGGCGGGGCGTACATCGTGCCCGCGTTCTCCGGGCTGTTCGCACCGTACTGGCGTTCCGACGCGCGCGGCGTCGTCACCGGGCTCACCCGCTATGTCACCAAGGCGCATCTCGCGCGTGCGGTGCTGGAGGCGACGAGCTGGCAGACGCGTGAGGTGGTGGACGCCATGCGCCAGGACTCCGGGGTGCGGATCACGACCCTGAAGGTGGACGGCGGGATGACCAGGAACAACCTGCTCATGCAGCATCAGGCCGATGTGCTCGGCGTACCGGTGATCCGGCCCCGGGTCTCCGAGACGACCTGCCTGGGCGCGGCGTACGCGGCGGGCCTGGCGACCGGGGTGTGGAACGACCTGGACGAACTGAAGGCGCACTGGCGGCAGGACGCCGAGTGGCGGCCCGCGATGGAGGCGTCGGTCAGGGACCGCGAGTACCGCAACTGGCGCAAGGCGGTGGAGAAGAGCTTCGGCTGGCTGGAGGAGGACGCACGGTAGCGGAAAGCGCACACGCGTGTGCCCGTACCCCGTCCGGCGGGGTACGGGCACACGCCCGGGCTCAGGTGGCGACGGACTCCCGACGCTCCGCGCCGAAGTCCATGGCGTGCTGGACGACGGAGATCAAAACGTCCCGGACCGACAGCTTGTCGCGCGCGTCGCACAGCACCAGCGGCACGTCCTCGTCGAGGTCGAGCGCCCTGCGTACGTCGTCCTCCGGGTAACGGACCGCGCCCTCGAAGCAGTTGACGCCGACGATGAAGGGGATGGAGCGGCGCTCGAAGTAGTCGATGGCGGCGAAGCAGTCCTCGAGGCGGCGGGTGTCGGCGAGCACGACGGCTCCCAGGGCGCCCTCGGACAGTTCGTCCCACATGAACCAGAACCGCTCCTGGCCGGGGGTGCCGAAGAGGTAGAGCACCAGGTCCTCGCGGAGGGTGATCCGCCCGAAGTCCATGGCGACGGTGGTGGTGCTCTTCCTCTCGACGCCGGTGGTGTCGTCGACCGGACGGCCCGCCTCGGTGAGGTGCTCCTCGGTCCGCAGCGGTCTGATCTCGCTGACCGCGCCGACCAGGGTGGTCTTGCCCACGCCGAAGCCGCCGGCCACCAGGATCTTCAGCGTGACGGGCTCCACCGGGGGCTTGCCGCGCTCAGTTCGCCCGAAGATCATCGATCATTTCTCCTGCTTGATGGGGCTTGATGGGGGGGACGGCGCCGGTGCGTCAGCGCCTGTACGACTGTGCTCGTACGGCAGTGCCCGCAGGACAGTGCCTGTACGTCGGCGACCGGTCTCCGGTCACGGCTTCTCCCCCGTTTCCGCCCTGTTCACAGCGCGCGGAGCCCGCTGATCACATCGCGCAGTATGGTCTCGTCCGGCAGTTCGGCGGGCGGCACCGGCCGGTTCACATGGACGAACTCCGCGGCCACGAGATCGCCGACGAGGACGCGTACCACCCCGACGGGCAGGTCGAGTTCGGCGGCGAGTTCGGCGACCGACTGGGGCGCGTCCCGGCAGAGGTCCACGATGTCCACGTGTTCCGGGGACAGTGAGTGGTCCGCTTCGGGATCGTCCGCGTGGGGTTCGACGACCACCACCGCGATCAGGTCGAGGCGGTGGTGCTGGACCGCACTGGTGGTGCGGCCGCGTGTCATGGCGTACGGGCGGACGACCGGTCCCGCGTCGGCGTCGAACCAGTGGCCGGGTCCCTCACACTCTGGACTCATGCCATTTCACTACCCGCCCGTGGACAGATCGGAGCGCCGGGCGGTGCCGAGGTGGGCGCCGACCCGCTTCACGAGCAGCGTCATCTCGTAGGCGACGAGCCCGACGTCCGAGTCGGCGTCCGAGAGGACGGCGAGGCAGCTCCCGTCGCCGGCGGCCGTGACGAACAGGAAGGCGTCGTCCAGTTCGACGACGGTCTGCCGGACGCTGCCCGCCTCGAAGTGGCGGCCCACGCCCTTGGCGAGGCTGTGGAAGCCGGAGGCGACGGCGGCCAGGTGCTCGCCGTCCTCCCTGCTCAGGTCCTTGGACACGCCGGTGGCCAGGCCGTCGCCGGAGAGGACGACGGCCTTGCGGATGCTGGCGACGCGGTCGACGAGTTCGTCGAGGAGCCAGTTCAGTTCGCCGTTGCCGGTCGTGGTGTGGCCGGTCGCCTCTGGTGCGGTCATCGACCGTCCCCCTTTGTCGTTCCTCGTGGTGCTGTGCCGCTGTGGGCGTCTTCTTCGCCCGCGGCGTTCTCCGCCCGGCCGCGCTGCCAGCCGCGTTGGAGCGAGGCCATACGGCTGCGCACCTCGTCGGCGTCCCGGTCGGCGGGGTCGGAGGAGTGGTCGGTGCGGGGTGCCGGGCCCTGCCGCAGTTGCGGGGCCAGGTTCGCCTGCCGTACCCGGCGGGGCAGGGCGCCCAGGCCGTTGCCGGCGGCCGGCCCCTCGCCGGAAGCGGTGTCGGTGTCGGTCCTGCGGGTGCGCTGCGGGAGCGCGGGCGGCCGGGACGGCTCGTCGGGGGCCGCCGTCGGTCCGGGGCGGGCCGGGAGGACGGGGACCGGGAGCGCGGCGGGCCGGGGCGGGTCGTCGGACGCGCGTCCCGCGCGGGTCGGCAGTACGGCGGGCCGGGAGGGCTCGTCGGTGGCCGGGCGTCCGAAGCGGGCCGGGAGCACCGGCGGCTGGACGGGGCCGCCGCGGTGCGGGATCTGGGCCGTGCTGCCGCGGCGACGGGTGGGCAGCGGGGCCGGGCCGTCGTTCTCCGGGCGGCGGGGGCCGGTCCGGGCCGCGGTGTCCTCGGCCGGTTCGCCGCGCCGGGGGCGCTGGTCGGTGACCGGGCGGCCGTGCGAGCTGACCAGCTTGGGCGTGCGGCGCTCGGGCAGCGCCACGGGCGCGGACGGGTCGTCGGACGCGCGTGCCGTGTCGCCCCGGGGGTCGGGCCCGCGGGACGGTTCGGCGGTGCCGTCGGCCGGGTCGTCGTGCGCGCGGGTGAGCGAGCGGCGCGGACGGAAGATGCCGCCGCGGATGTCGTCGTCCTCGTCGTCCAGGACGGACGGGAAGTCACCGAGGGCGTCCAGGCCGACCGGGGCCTCCAGTTCGACGGGGCCGTCCAGCAGGGAGGCGGGCACGCCGGGGAGCTGTACGGCGGTCGACAGGGCCGGTCTGCGCTTCTCGGCGGGCTCGGTGTCCTTGGGGGCGCGGGGGCGGTCGAGGCGGAAGCCGACGCCGTTGGTGTCGGGGACGTCGTCGGTGAGGAGGGTGTCGGGGATGAAGACGACGGCGGTGGTTCCGCCGTACGGGGAGGGCTGGAGCGAGACGCGGACGTTCTGCCGCTGGGCGAGCCGGCTGACCACGAACAGGCCGAGGCGGTCGGTGTCGGACAGCTCGAACTCGGGGGTCTCGGCGAGCCGGAGGTTGGCCTCCAGCAGTGATTCGGGCGCCATGCCGAGACCGCGGTCGTGGATCTCCAGGGTGAAGCCGTTGGCGACGCGTTCGCCGAGGACGTGCACGCCGGTGTGCGGCGGGGAGAACACGGTGGCGTTCTCCAGGAGTTCGGCGACGAGGTGGGTGAGGTCGGCGACGGCCGGGCCGGTGACGGCGAGGCGGGGCAGCCGGCGGACCTCGATGCGCTCGTAGTCCTCGACCTCGGCGACGGCGGCGCGCACGATGTCCATGAGCTGGACGGGCTTGCGCCACTGCCGGGAGGGGGCGGCGCCGGAGAGGATGACGAGGCCCTCGGCGTGCCGGCGCATCCGGGTGGTGAGGTGGTCGAGGCGGAAGAGGTCGGCGAGTTCCTCGGTGTCGTGGGTGCGGCGCTCCATGGTGTCGAGCAGGGTGAGCTGCTTGTGCAGCAGGACCTGGCTGCGGCGGGCGAGGTTGACGAAGACCTCGGAGACGCCGGCGCGGAGTTCGGCCTGTTTGACGGCGGCCTCGACGGCGGCGCGCTGGAGGCTGTTGAGGGCCTGGCCGACCTCGCCCATCTCGTTCTTGTCGTACTCCAGGCGCGGCACCTCGGTCTCCACGTCGACCTGTTCGCCGGCGGAGAGTCTGCGCATCACGCTGGGCAGCCGTACGCCGGACGCCTCGTGGGCCTCCACGCGCAGTTGACGCAGGTCGCGGATGAGGCCGCGGCCGACGCGCACGGACAGGACGAGGGAGACGATCAGGGCGACGAGGCCGAGGACCACGGCGACGACGGCCTTGACGATGACCTCGGTGGCGACCGGCCGGACCCGGTCCTGGTAGCGGTCGTGGGCCTGCTCGTCCAGGGTGCCGAGTTCGTCGAGGACGGTTCCGGCCGCCGTGTCCCAGGTGCGGGCGCTGACGCCGCGGGGCATGTCGCCGGGGGCGGTGGCGGCGACGGCCTGTTCGGCGGTGCGCAGGGACGCGGTGGTGGCGTTCTTCCAGAAGCTCTCGTAGCGCTCGCGCTCGGCGTCGGGCACCTGGGCGAGGCTGATGCCGTAGACCGCCTCGCGCTGGGCGACGAGGTCGGAGACCGTGCGGATCTCCTCGCGGTTCAGTCGGCCCACGACCAGCGCGGAGCCGAGCAGGGCGTCCTCGCGGGAGAGCAGCTCCCGCGCGCGGGCGATGGTGACCAGGGCGCGGTACTGCTTGTCCAGCTCGACGCTGTCGACGACGTCGAGCCGGGCGAGCAGCGCGTGGCAGGGGTCGATGAGCTGGTTGTAGAGGCGGAGCGCCTGGGCGCGGGTGACGGTGCCGTCCTCGACGCCGCGGCGCAGGGAGTCCACTCCGTCGAAGGCGTCGAGCACGGCGGTCAGGCCGTCGGCGTCCTCCTGGTCCAGGACGTCGCGTACGTCGGGGTTGCGGGCGTTGGCGCGGATCTCGGCGAGGGCCTCGTCGGTGGCGGTCCGGGTGCGGCGCAGCGCGGAGAGCGCGTCGGCGGCCCGGGGGTCGGCCAGGTGGACGAGGGTCTGCCGGCGTTCCTGCTGGACGACGCGGACGATGTCCTCGACGGGGTAGCCGACTTTCTCCATGAGTGCGGAGACCGTGAAGAGGCGGCCGGCCTCACGCCCTGTCAGTACCGTGGCGAATCCCCAGATCGCGGTCAGGGACACCAACGGCACGAGAAGCAGCGCCACGATCTTCCGGCGGATCGACTTCCCGCGAAAGCGCATGGCCTCCCCCAGCTCGGCACCCCCACGGGACCGGGGGTACGCATGTGCGTCAACAACCTGCGCGAGCCTACTACCGACGCGCCATGAACTCGAAGAGCCGTCCGGAAGCCGAACTTCCGGGCCGGGGGCGAAGCGTGGCGAGTTGTCCGGGCATTGCGGGAGATTGCCGCCCGGATTCCGGGCCGTACCCCGCGTCCTGATCCGATCGGCTCCGTCACGGAGTTGGCCAGATTTTTTCGCTGCTCGGGAATCTTCGAGTCGTCTTGTTCGTCCTACTCATTGGGAATTGGGGGCGGATTCGGTCGCGGAGGCGGCGGGCCCCACCCGGGCGGCGTAAATCAGAGCAAGGCGGGCAGAGCCACTGGGGAGCCGGGTCTTCGATCCGGAGGCGAGCGGTCTGCTGGCGGTGGGGAGTGACACGGTGATGGGCACGGCGGAGCGGCGCGGGACGTCCGAGGACAGCGTGACGCGCGAGAGGGCGTCGCGGGTCCCGGAGGAGACCGATCGCGGCATTCCGGTCGACGGGGGCGGGGCGAGGGCGAACGGATGGGCGCGGGAGGAGCGGCGGCCGCTGTGGGTCGAGGAGCCGGCGAAGCATCTCCGGCTGCCGGATCCGGTGCGGACGGCGGCGGTCAGAGCGGTGCTGATCATCGCCGTGACGCTGATCCAGGCGATGGTGGCGTTCCTGGCCACGCTGGCCGGATCCTGGCTGGCCTTCCCCATGGTGATCAGCAGTGTGTTCAGCACCGTGATGGCGACCTGGGGTGTGCTGGACGTGTGGGTGACCCGCCAGGTGTGGAACCAGCGCAACGGCGTGGTCTCCACCCCGAGCAGCACGGCGCGTGCCCTGCGCCGTGAGCGTCGCCGGGCGCGCCGTCAGGCCCGGGTGACGGAGCGTGCGCAGGAGCGCATACGCAGGCAGAGCGGGGCGGGGCAGCTCTCGCACTCCTGAGCCGCTCCCGCCGGGGCGCGCCCTACTGGGGCGCGCTCGTCGCCGGGCGCCTGTACATGCGCGTCGCCGTGATCTCGCTGCGGACCGCCTCGCCGGCCTCGGGCTCCTGGGGCAGGCCCGGGCGCAGGTGTTCCTCGACACTGATGTACTTCAGCCCGGCCCTGAGGTCGGCGTCGTTGCGCAGCCGGATCACGAGGGGGAACTCCGCGAGCGCCGTGGTGTCGAAGAGGCCCGTGGTGTACAGCAGTTGTACGCCGAGCGCGTCGGACACGGCCCGCTGGAGTTCCAGCAGATAGGTGGCGTTGGCGCGGCCGATGGGGTTGTCGAGGAACAGCGTGCCGGCGTGCCGGTGCTTGTCCCGGCCCCGGTCGTTGGAGCGCAGGGCGGCCATCGTGCAGTACAGGGCGATGGCGGCGGTGAGGAGCTGGCCGCCGGAGAAGACGTCGCCCATCTGTCCGACGGGCACCCGCTCGGCGCGCAGCACGGCGTCGGGCTTGAGGATCTCGACGGCGACGCCCTTGGGCCGGAGGGCGGCGCCGACGCCGCGCAGCAGCAGGGACATGCCGTCGCGGCGCAGGTCGGAGTTCTTCTTGACGGCGGCGCGGGTCGCGTCGTCCACGACCTCGCCGAGCCGCTCGGTGAGGGTGGCCTGGTCGGGTTCCTCGAAGCGGATCCGCAGGAACTCCTGGCCGGACCACTCGCCGAGGCCCTCCGGCAGCCGGGAGAGCCGCTGCGCCGAGCGCAGGGTGGCGAGGGCGGACTCGACCAGTCCGCGCAGCCGGTCCACGATCGAGTCGCGGTTGCGCTCCAACTGGGCGAGTTCGTCGGTCAGTACGCGCAGCCGGGGCGCGAAGGCGTCGGCCCACTTCCGGGCGTGCTCGGGCAGCGCGGCGGCGGGCAGTTCCCGGATCTGCTGCCGTGCGGGGGTGCGGACCTGCTCGTAGCGGGTGGAGTTGGCGTGCCGTACGAGCACGTCGGCGGCCTCGCGGACGGCCGACTCGGCGGCGGACAGGTCGGCGGCGCAGCCGCGCAGGGAGCGGCGGGTCTCGGCGGCCGAGCCGCGCGCCTCATCCAGGGTGCCGGGGTAGGGCTCCGGAGTCTCCTGCTCCTCGTCCGGGGTGTGTTCGCGCAGCAGGTCGCGGAGCATGGCGGCGATCTCGTCGAAGCCGCCGGCCGCGTCCTCGGCGGCGCGATGGGCGGCGAGGAGTTCGGCGTGCGCGTCGCGGGCCTGGGCCAACGCCTCGGTGCGGGAGGCGAGTTCGGTGGTGGCGGTGCGCAGCAGGGCCTGGGCGTGCTCGGCGTCGCGCGGCTGGAGTTCCTCGGACAGCTCGGTGTGGGTCCCGCCGTCCTGCGGGGCGTGCCGTTCGGCCTCGCCGCGCAGCCGGCCGAGCTGCTCGCTCGCGGTGGACACCCGGGTCTCCAGGAGCTGCACCAGCTCCTCCGCGCGGGCGGCGGCGGCCTGCCGGGAGGGCCCGTCGGAGCCGTCGGGGGATTCGAGGAGCTGTTCGGCGCGGGTGCGGACCTTGTTGCTCAGCCGGTCGAGTTCGGCGCGGGCGGCACTCTCGTCGCTCTCCGCGCGAGCCTGTTCGGCGCGCAGGTCGGCGCCGACGCCGACCTTCTCGTACACCTGCGAGGCGGCCCGGTACGCCTCGCGGAGCGCGGGCAGCGACGCCTTGGGCGCGTCGGCCTCCGCCTCCGGTACGTCGTCGGGGGCGCCGGCGATCTCGGCGCGCTCGGCGCGCAGGGCGCGGGCGGTGCGGCGGGTGTCGTCGGCGGCGCGCTGGGCGGCGCGGCGGTCCTCGTCGGCGGCGCGGGCGCGCTCCAGGCAGGTCTGGGCGCGGGCCTCCGACTCGGCGGCCTCGTCGGCGAGTTCGCGGAGCTTGACCTGCCAGCCCGCGCGCTCGCGCAGCCGGAAGGCGAGTCCGGCGAGGGCGTCGGCGGCGCGCCGGGCCTTCTGGGCGGCCTCCTGCTTCTCGTCGCGCACCCGCGCGGCCTCGGCGGCGGTCTCCTCGGCCTCGGCGCGCACGGTCCGGGCCTCGGCGAGTTCGGCCTCGGCCTCCTCGGCGAAGGCGCGTGCCCGGTCGGCGGCGGCCGCCAGTTCGGTGAGACGTCCGGCGGGGCAGCCGGTGCGCCAGGAGGCGAGGCGGGCGGCGAGTTCACGGTCCTTGCCGAGGCGGGCGGCGAGCCGGCGGATCTCCTCGTCGCGTTCGGTGGCCCGTGCGCGCAGGGCCTGCCGTTCCTCGTCGGCGGCGTGCTCGTCGTGCATGGCCGGGTTCGGCGGGACCAGGAACACGTCGGACCGGCGGCCGCCGTCGGCGTCGGCGGCCGGGGTGGGGGCGAGCAGGGCGGCGGCGGTGCCGACGGCCACGGCCGAGCGGGGCAGCAGCGCGGCCTCGCCGAGCGCCTCCCGCGCGCGGGTGTGCGAGTCGGGGTCGGTGATGATCACGCCGTCGACCAGTTCGGGGCGGGCGGCGAGCACGCGCGCGTGGTCGGCGGGGTCGACGGCCTGGGCGAGGTAGCGCCAGCCGGGCAGGGCGGGAATGCCGTGCTCGCCGAGGTACTCGACGGTGGCCAGGACGTCGGGGCCGGGCGGGAGCAGTCCGCCGTCGCCGAGGGCGCCGAGGATGCGGGAGTCGTCGGCGGCGGCGGTGCGCAGGTCGAAGAGCTGGCGTTCGGCGGAGGCGACGGCGTCGTCGAGGAGGGTGCGCAGGTCGTCGGCGCAGCGGTCGAGGTCCTCGGGGCCGAGCGGCGGTTCGCCGGAGTCGTCCTGGCGGGGCTGCGGGATCGGGCCGCGCGGGGTGCCGCCGGTGAGGCCGAGGAGTTCGGCGAGGCGCTCCTCGCCGGCCAGGGCCTCGGCGAGCCGGCGTTCGACGTCGTACGAGCGGTGTGCGGCGGTGGCCGCGTCGGCGGCGCGGGCGGCGGTCAGTTCGGCGCGGGTCTCGGCGGCGGCGGCCTCCCGGGCGTGCTCGGCGGCGCGGCGGGCCGCCTCGCGGGTGGTGTCCCAGGCGGCGACGGCGGTCTTCTCGGCGTCGCTGGCGGCGAGGGCGGCGCGCGCGGGGTCGGCGTCGGGGGCGCTGTCGTCGAGCCAGCCGGCGCGGACGGCCTCGGCGGTCTCCTGCTCGACCTCGGTGAGGCGCTGGCGCAGGTGCCCGATCTCGCTGCGGGCGCGCTGTGCCTCGGTCGCGGCGGAGGTGGCGTCCCGGTGGGCGCTCTCGCCGGCCTCCTGGAGGGCGGCGGAGCGTTCCTCCTCCTCGTTGGCGAGGTTCTCGGCGTTCTCGGCGGCGGTGTGCAGGGCGCGGACGAGGTCGACGGCGGCCTTGGCGCGGGCGGCGAGGGCCGGCGCGGCGTCGCGTTCGGCCTCCTGGATGGCGGCGGAGACGCGGGCGGCGCGGTCGGCGGCGGCGCGGTGGCGCAGCACGGCCTCGGCGGCCTGCCAGGCGGCGTGCAGGGTGCGGGCGTCGGCGAGTTCGCGTTTCTGGCCGGCGGCGGTCTTCTCGGCGGCGGCGAGGGCCAGCGAGGCGTGCCGGAAGGCGAGTTCGGCGGCGATCAGCGCGCTGCGCTCGCGGGCGCCCTCGGTGTGGGTGGCGGCGTAGGCGGCGGCCGTGACCCGCTGGGCGAGGTCGGTGGCCCGGACGCGCTCCTGTCCGGCGCGGGCGGTGAGCCGGCGGGCCAGGGTGCGGGTGCGGCGTTCGGCGCCCGCGTGGACGTCACGCGCGCGTGCGCGGGTCTCGGCGGCCTCGACGATCCGGCCGAGCAGGTCCACCGATCCGGCGGTGAAGTCGCGTTCGGCGATGAGTTCGGCGCGCCGGCCCAGTTTGTTGCCGAAGCCGCTGACGAGGTCGGCGAGTCCGTCGGTGTCCCGGGTGTCGGTGACGGCCCGCAGCAGCAGGTCGGTGAAGTCGGAGTCCTTCTTGACGGCGAAGAGGCCGGCGGCCTCGCCCTCGTCGGCGTTCATCTCGCGCTGGTAGCGGA
>NZ_JAANNX010000177.1:0-1548 GCF_013363615.1 Streptomyces sp. CAI-85
GGGGGTGCCTCTATGTCTTTCGTCAAGGCATGCCTGTCAGGTTTGGGATGGTTCGGGTTGGTGGGGTTACGCGGCGAGCTCGATGTTCGCGGGCGTGCGGGATTCGTAGAAGGTGCCGTTGCGGAGCATGGCGAACAGGACGCTGATGCGTTGGCGGGCGAGGCGGAGGAGGGCCTGGGTGTGGGTCTTGCCGCGGGCTCGTTGCTTGTCGTAGTAGGCGCGGGAGGCGGGGTCGGCGTTCATGCAGGCGAAGGCGGAGAGGAACATGGCGCGTTTGAGCTGCCGGTTTCCGCCTCGCGGTGCGTGTTCGCCGTGGATCGAGGTGCCCGACTGCTTCGTGGTGGGGGCGAGGCCGGCATAGGAGGCCAGGTGGGCGGCGGTGGGGAAGCTGGTGCCGTCGCCGACGGTGACCAGCAGGACGGCGGCGGTCCTGACGCCGACGCCGGGCATCGACGTCAGGACCGGGGAAAGAGGGTGAGCCTCCAGCAAGGCGTTGATCCGGGCCCCCATCGACCGACGCTGTTCGTGGACAGCGGCGAGCGAGGCGGCCAGGGAGGGGATGACGATGTCGAGGGTGCCGGTGCCCGGAACCACGACGGTCTGCTCGTCGAGCGCGTCGAAGACATCGTCGATCAGCCGGGTGGCCATGCGCGGTGCCTTCGGGTGGATCAGCTCCACGAGTCTGCGGCGGCCGGCCTTGCGCAGGGCCGCCGGGGATCCGTGGCGCTCCAGCAGCCAGGTCACGGCCTGGTGGTCGAGGCGGGGACCCAGAACGCGCTCCAGACTCGGGTGGAACTGGGTGAGCAGGCCGCGTATCCGGTTGGACGTGCGGGTGGCCTCGGCCGCGAGGTCCTGGTCGAAGCCCACGAGGACCGTGAGTTCGGCGGTGATCTCGTCGGTCAGCTGCAGCGAGCGCAGGGTGTGCGGCATGGTGCGGGCCGCGTCCGCGATCACGGCCGCGTCCTTCGCGTCGGTCTTCGCCTCGCCCGGGTAGAGGTCGGCGATGCGCCGCATGGCCAGGCCGGGCAGATAGGCGACACGGCAGCCGGCGTCGCGGGCGACGGTCAGCGGCAGGGCGCCGATGGAAGCGGGCTGGTCGACCACGACGAGGACGGTGCCGAACTTCGCGGTCAGCTTGTCGAAGACGGCCCGCAGCTTCGGCTCGCTGTTGGGCAGGGGCTTGTCGAAGACCTTCTTTCCGCCCGGGGTCAGCCCGTGCCCGTGATGGGCACTCTTGCCGACGTCCAGGCCCAGGAACACGCCCACGTCTTCGATCTCGAACATCGCGTTCCTCCAGGCGAGTTGAACGTGCCGGCCTCGGCTCGGGTGTCGTGCTCGCGCATCCACGTTATGCAGACCTGCCGCCCGCGAACCGTCCGGCATTGCGCCGGACCGGGCGGTGGCCGGACCTCTGATCAGCGTCTCCGACGAACACCCCCGGGCCCGGTGAACACCACCCCCCAGGTCATGCCTTCGACAGGGGGCAACAGTCATACCGGGCCCGGAGGCCAGCAGCCCCGTTGCGGAGCCGCGAAAAACATAACGGGG
>NZ_JAANNX010000178.1:0-1531 GCF_013363615.1 Streptomyces sp. CAI-85
GCTCGGAGTTCTACCGCGAGGGCCGTGTGCCCCTGCACACGCTCCGCGCGAACGTGGACTACGGCTTCTTCGAGGCCAAGACGACCTTCGGCCGTATCGGTGTGAAGGTCTGGATCTACAAGGGCGACGTCAAGAACATCGCCGAGGTCCGCGCCGAGAACGCCGCTGCCCGCGCCGGCAACCGCCCGGCCCGTGGCGGCGCCGACCGCCCGGCCCGTGGTGGCCGCGGTGGCGAGCGTGGCGGTCGCGGTCGTAAGCCGCAGCAGGCTCCGGCTGCCGAGGCCCCCAAGGCCGAGGCTCCCGCCGCCGCTCCGGCTGAGAGCACCGGAACGGAGGCCTGACCGACATGCTGATCCCCCGTAGGGTCAAGCACCGCAAGCAGCACCACCCGAAGCGTCGCGGTGAGGCCAAGGGCGGTACGACGGTCGCGTTCGGCGAGTACGGCATCCAGGCCCTCACGCCGGCGTACGTGACCAACCGCCAGATCGAGGCGGCCCGTATCGCGATGACCCGCCACATCAAGCGTGGCGGCAAGGTCTGGATCAACATCTACCCGGACCGTCCGCTGACGAAGAAGCCTGCCGAGACCCGCATGGGTTCCGGTAAGGGTTCTCCCGAGTGGTGGATCGCGAACGTGCACCCGGGCCGGGTCATGTTCGAGCTGTCCTACCCCAACGAGAAGATCGCCCGTGAGGCCCTGACTCGCGCCGCCCACAAGCTGCCGATGAAGTGCCGGATCGTCAAGCGCGAGGCAGGTGAAGCGTGATGTCGGCCGGTACCAAGGCGTCCGAGCTGCGCGAACTGGGTGACGAGGAGCTTCTCGCGAAGCTCCGCGAAGCCAAGGAAGAGCTGTTCAACCTCCGCTTCCAGGCGGCGACGGGTCAGCTCGAGAACCACGGTCGGCTCAAGGCCGTCCGCAAGGACATCGCGCGGATCTACACCCTGATGCGTGAGCGCGAGCTGGGCATCGAGACGGTGGAGAGCGCCTGATGAGCGAGAGCAACGTGACTGAGAACACTGAGGCGCGCGGTTTCCGCAAGACCCGTGAGGGTCTCGTCGTCAGCGACAAGATGGACAAGACCGTCGTCGTCGCCGTCGAGGACCGCGTCAAGCACGCGCTGTACGGCAAGGTCATCCGCCGTACCAACAAGCTCAAGGCGCACGACGAGCAGAACGCCGCGGGTGTCGGCGACCGTGTCCTCCTGATGGAGACCCGGCCGCTGTCCGCCACGAAGCGGTGGCGCGTCGTCGAGATCCTCGAGAAGGCCAAGTAAGTCTCCTGCGAGGCATCCCTCGCAGGACAGTTCCGCCAGGCTCCGGGAGCCGCTCCGCTGAGCGGCTCCCGGGGAACCGGCAGACAAACAGGAGATAGACGTGATCCAGCAGGAGTCGCGACTGCGTGTCGCCGACAACACTGGTGCGAAGGAAATCCTTTGCATCCGTGTGCTCGGTGGCTCCGGTCGCCGCTACGCGGGCATCGGTGACGTCATCGTCGCCACCGTCAAGGACGCGATCCCCGGTGGCAACGTGA
>NZ_JAANNX010000179.1:0-1528 GCF_013363615.1 Streptomyces sp. CAI-85
AGGGTGTCGTCCGACATCTTGCCGCCCTCCTTGATGGAGGTCATGAGGCCCTGCTCCTTGCGGTGCAGGTACTCCAGGAGCTCCTTCTCGAAGCGGCGGATGTCGGCCACCGGGACGTCGTCCATCTTGCCGGTGGTACCGGCCCACACGGAGACGACCTGGTCCTCGGTCGGCATCGGCTGGTACTGCGGCTGCTTCAGCAGCTCGACCAGACGCTGACCACGCTCGAGCTGGGCCTTCGACGCGGCGTCCAGGTCGGAACCGAAGGCGGCGAACGCCTCCAGCTCGCGGTACTGGGCGAGGTCGAGGCGCAGTCGGCCGGAGACCTGCTTCATCGCCTTGTGCTGCGCGGAACCGCCGACTCGGGAGACGGAGATACCGACGTTCAGCGCGGGGCGCTGACCGGCGTTGAAGAGGTCCGACTCCAGGAAGCACTGGCCGTCGGTGATGGAGATGACGTTGGTCGGGATGAACGCCGAGACGTCGTTGGCCTTCGTCTCGACGATCGGCAGACCGGTCATCGAGCCCGCGCCCAGCTCGTCGGAGAGCTTCGCGCAGCGCTCCAGCAGACGGGAGTGCAGGTAGAAGACGTCACCGGGGTACGCCTCACGGCCCGGCGGGCGGCGCAGCAGCAGCGACACGGCGCGGTAGGCGTCGGCCTGCTTCGACAGGTCGTCGAAGATGATCAGGACGTGCTTGCCCTCGTACATCCACTGCTGGCCGATGGCCGAGCCGGTGTACGGCGCCAGGTACTTGAAGCCGGCCGGGTCGGACGCCGGGGCGGCGACGATGGTCGTGTACTCCAGCGCGCCGGCCTCTTCCAGGGCGCCCCGCACGGAGGCGATGGTCGAGCCCTTCTGGCCGATGGCGACGTAGACGCAGCGGACCTGCTTCTTCACGTCGCCGGAGCGCCAGTTGTCGCGCTGGTTGATGATCGTGTCGACGGCCAGCGCGGTCTTGCCGGTCTGGCGGTCGCCGATGATGAGCTGACGCTGACCGCGGCCGACCGGGGTCATGGCGTCGACGGCCTTGTAGCCGGTCTCCATCGGCTCGTGCACCGACTTACGGGCCATGACACCCGGAGCCTGAAGCTCCAGGGCACGGCGGCCGGACGTCTCGATCTCGCCGAGGCCGTCGATCGGGTTGCCGAGCGGGTCGACGACGCGGCCGAGGTAGCCCTCGCCGACGGCCACGGAGAGCACCTCACCGGTGCGCTGCACCGGCTGCCCCTCCTCGATGCCGCTGAACTCACCGAGGACGATGGCGCCGATCTCGCGCTCTTCCAGGTTGAGCGCGAGGCCGAGGGTGCCGTCCTCGAACTTCAGCAGTTCGTTGGCCATGGCCGAGGGGAGGCCCTCGACCTTCGCGATGCCGTCGCCGGCAAGGGTGACCGTACCGACCTCCTCGCGCGAGGCCGCGTCCGGCTTGTACGACTGGACAAAGTTCTCCAGCGCGTCCCGGATCTCCTCCGGCCGGATCGTGAGCTCCGCCATCTGGGTTCCCTGCTCTCCTTGTTGGGCCCGAAGTT